>NZ_JANHZQ010000004.1:0-169561 GCF_041414725.1 Alteromonas sp. DY56-G5
AACACTCCGAATTTCACTATGCCTATTAGATCAAAGCCCCAGACTTTCGTCTAGGGCTTTTTCAACAGTCTGAGCCTCCCAAAGGGAGGCTTTTTTGCTAAAACCACATATTAGATACTAATACCGCGGTTCTTCGCTTTTTCCTTGATATAAGGTTCCCACGCTGCAGCGTTGCGGCGTAGAGAGCGATCTTTCTTAGCTTCTTGTACGTGCTTGTAAGCAGACTTGAAGTTACCTGCGTAGAAGTTCGCTTCCATTAACGTGAAGTGAATCTTCTCAGGGTCTTCAGCACCACGCTCTAGAGCATTCTCTAGTGCTTTAATAGCGCCTTTGTAGTCTTCCGCTACAAGTAAAAGTGTACCTTGCTTACGATAATGCTCAGGGTCTGAACTCTTAGCAGCAGCTTGTGCATACAAGTCGGCAGCTGTTTTGAAGTTCTTTGCCTGGTGATAAGCATTAGCTACGTTTGCTAACATATCGGCATCATTTTTTAGCAAGCCTTCTTTCACGTGCTTTTCAAGCAACTTGGCCGCCTTGTAAGGCATACCGTTACTTTGATAAAGCTGAGCAAGCGTCTTTATTTCTGACTCTTTCTCTAGATAGCCCTGCATATAAGCAAGTTCTAGCGTTGAAAGACCTTTCTTATAGTCTTCAACTAAGATGTAGAAAAAGCCAAGACGTGACCACCACGTTTTTTCCTGAGGGAAAGTTCTAACAAGATCTTCTGCCACAGCAACCGTTTCAGGGTACATCTTACGCTCGTAGAAAGAAGTTAGCTTTAATACATACGGGTTTTTGTTTGGCTCTTCATACAAAGCAATCGCTTTGTCTGCTGGCTCAACCATCTTCGCTAGTTGCTTAGATTCAAAGTAAGCCTGTGCCAAACGCGTATATACGTCTGCATCTTCTTTACACGTGAAGTCCATCCACTTGTTATACCATTTAATGGCATCAGTGTACTTCTCTTCCTGCATGCTCAAATCACCTAGTAATTTAAGTGTTTGAGAGTGTTCAAGGTCGTTTAGAACTTTTGGTTCAACTGATTCAACCAAATACCCTAAAGCTTTACCACCTTGACCTTCTTGCGCAGCAAGTAAGTTACCAATAAAACGCTTTACGTAAGCTCTATCGAAATCGTCAGATGCGTCGATTTCGTAAAGTACGTTTAATGCTTCATTAACTTGGTCTTCATTGTAGAACTCAAAAGCTTTCTGAACTTTTTTACCGGTACGCTCACCTACAAGCGTTGTTTTTCCTTTCTCATATCCAGGACAAACAACAGGTGCTGACTGCGCTAGGGCAGCGGGTGCTGAAAGCACCGCACCTGCGCCTAGCACTAAAGCAACGGCTGACATTTTGAATGTACGTTTCATCATGATCATTGCTCCAGTTTAAAGTCTAGCTGTACGAACATGCCAGGTTGTTTAACTGGCTTGCCATCAACGATCTTAGGCTTGTATTTCCACTTACGTAGAGCACGACGTGCTTCACGGTCGAATACGCGCTTAGGTTCAGCTTCAATAACTTCGATATCTTCAACACCACCAACTTCGTTGATAGTGAAAGACAGTCTTACCCAACCTTCACGGCCGTCACGGGCTGCATCAGGTGGATATTTCGGGTCGATACGAACGATAGGTGTTGCTTCACCATCACGCTGCATTGCACCAACACCACCGATGTTTACACCAACACCACCTGTGTCGATAGCTGGAATAGCTAAGCTAAAGCCATCTGCATCAGGTTCCGCTGTTTCCGGCTCTACTTGCTCCATTTTAGGAGGCTGTGGAGGCGGAGGTGGCGGTGGTGGTGGAACACGAGTACGCGTTTGCGTCTGGTCGTCTGGTTCCTGCATTACAATATCGATAACCGGTGCAGGCGGTACTTCGTCTGCTGGTCTAGATGAATTTTCAATCAACTTGGCCATTAGAACGAAAAGGGCAAATGCAACACCAGCACCTAAAAGTATAGATACAATTATACGTAACATCTTATCCCCTTGCCGCTACCGAGACTCGGTTAACGCCAGCGGCTTTAACCTGATCCATAATCTCAACTACTAAACCATGCTTCGCTTTTACGTCAGCTTGAATGATTACGTAGTCAGTAGGCTGCTCGGTAAGCAGTCTTTCAATATTCGCTCTTACGCTGTCCGGCGCAACTTCACGCTTATCTAGCCATACATTTCCGTCTTCAGTTACGGCGATGAAAATGTTTGCATTTTTGTGAAGAATCGCCTGGCTCGCATCTGGCTTGTTGACTTCGATCCCTGCTTCTTTAACGAAAACAGTGGTAACGATAAAGAAGATCAGCATGATAAACACGATATCCAACATGGGCGTCATGTCGATCTGTGCATCTTCTTCCTCGGTTCTGACTTTTCGAGCCATAATCTCTCTCTCTAATGATGTGGCAGGCTATCAACTAGCCCTTCTCTTGCCAGCTTCACTTTCGCTTCAAGACGTGAACTGATGAACAGTCCAGATAGCGCGGCTACCATTCCCGCCATTGTCGGGATCGTTGCCATAGAGATACCAGCTGCCATTAGACGAGCGTTGCTGGTGCCCTGTGTTGCCATTGTCTCGAAAACACTGATCATACCGGTTACTGTTCCAAGTAGACCGATTAGTGGACACATTGCAATAATGGTTCTGATAATCAGCATTCTAGCGTTAAGATCGTCTGACGCTTGAGAAATCCACGCGTCACGGATTCTATGCGCATACCATGATGTGGTATCTGCTCGGGCATCCCAATTCGCGATGATGTTTTTCTTCACCTTTGGGAAGACCGAGGTTAAATACCAGTAACGCTCAATCATTAAAACCCACATGAGAAAGAGCGCGGCAGCAACGAAGTATAGTACGTCACCGCCGGTAGCGATAAAGTCCCTGACCGATTCGAATAATCCAATCAGGTAATTCATATTACGCTTTCTCCGACTCTGAGTGAGCAGCTACGATACCCGCAGTTTGCTCATCAAGAATGTGGATGATTGACTTGCTACGAGAAGCTACGATGCTGTGAGTAAGGATTAGAGGCAGAGCCGCGATAATACCTTGAGCAGTAGTTACAAGAGCCATAGAGATACTTCCTGCCATCATACGTGGGTCACCTGTACCGAATAGTGTGATGGTTTGGAATGTCTCGATCATACCTAGTACTGTACCTAGTAGACCTAGTAGAGGAGCAATCGCTGCGAAGATCTTGATAACGTTGATGCCGCTTTCAATTTTTGGAAGCTCGCGAAGAATCGCTTCATCAAGTTTAAGCTCAAGGTTTTCTGCATCAGCAGTCTTGTTCTCTTGGTAAACTTTAAGGATACGACCTAGTGGGTTACCTTCTGAAGGATTGTTTACGTTCTTAAGCTGTGAACGCATTTTTCCACCAGTGATCGTTAGTGTGATCATTTTGTAGATACCAATTAGTAGGCCAATCGCAAGCATAATTGTGATTGTGTAACCAACTGGACCACCAGCATGATAACGCTCAGACATTGTCGCTTTTTGCTTCAATAGACCAAGGATTGCACCTTGAGAAGGGTCAGCAAAGAAAGGAACAAAACCAGAACTAGCGCCGATTAGTTCGTCAGCAGAAGCTACAAAGTGACCATCTGGTTGACGACCAAGAGGCTGAACAACTTCAGCTTCAGCGTCATACGCTAGGTAACCAGCTTCACCAACAAGGTTGAAAGTACCAACACGAACAACTTCTTGCTGTGAAGAACCGCCGTCAAGGTTAACAACTTCTGTAGTGAACTTAACTACTTCACCGCCTTCAGTCATTTCTTTCTGAAGAGCAAACCATAGGTCTTCAAGTTCTTTAATGTTTGGAAGACCTTTAGAGTCTTCTGACATTTCAGCAAGGAACTGACCACGGCCAGGGAATTGTGCACTTACGATTGATGTAGAGATACGGCCGTAAGCTTCAGAAGATGCTTGACGTACCACACCGAACATTTCACCAAGTGTACCTGTAGCTTGGTCTAGCTCAGCAGCTTTCTCGTTTAATGTAACTTCGTTGTCTGAGAATTGCTTCTGTAGACGGTCACCACGAGCTTGTTCAGCTTTAAGATCTGCTTGTGCTTTGCGAAGAAGTGCTTGCTTGTCAGCACGTGCTGATTGGAACTCAGCTTCGCGTTGCTTATCTAGGCGAGCTTCAGAAACGCGGTTCTGTTGAACCTGGTCTAGAAGGTCTTTCAGGCTCTTTGCTTCCTGAGCCTGCGCTCCGGTTGCTGCAACTGCAACTGTCGCAGCGGCTAAAAGAGATTTGAATACTGGTTTCATTAACAATTACTCCGCTGCGCTAATTGGTAGTTTAATCAGATCCGCAGGAATGACGTTGTTAGCCATTTTAACTGCGTCAACAACTGAAGACAGGTACTCGTCACCCAGTTTTTCCCATGCGCGGCTTTCGTTGTTCCATACCCATGCGTGAGTTTGGTCTAGAGAAAGTGCAACTAGCGCCGTACGACCTAGGTTAAAGAAGTCAACAGTAACTTCTGTGCCTGCGTCGTCGATAGTACCTTGGTAAGAGTTGATCTTAGTACCGTATTCAACTTCTACTAGGTAAGCTTCTAGTACCTGACGGAACTGTTCTGAAACAGTTACGTTAGAGTTAGCCATAAGGTCGCGAAGACGCTCAACACGCTGTAGACGCTCGTCTAAGTGAATTGGACGGTCTAGCTTGATGAACTGCTCTAGGCTGTCGATCATGCGGAACATAAGAGGAACGATGCCCTGCTTAGTTTGTTCGATGCTGTCGATCTGACGTTGTAATGAATCGATACCGCGTTGCTGGTCTGCAACTAGGCTTGCGATGTAATCGTTGTAGATTTTAAGGTTTTCTGTCTCATCTACTGTTTGACGATACTCAACAAGTAGTTCTTGAGACTGTTCAAACAACGTATTGATTTTTTCTTGAGATTTCGCTGCAGCCGCGTGGATTTTCGCTTCTTCTTTATGAAGATCTTCAAGCGTATCTGCAGAGACTGCGCTACCTGTTAGTGCGAATGCACCCATAACAGTAGAAGCAATAAGAGTTCTCTTGCTCATTTTGGACATAGTTCCCAACCAAATTTCTTATTTGAATCCTCGCCGATAGGAAAATATTCGGGCAAGGGGCGTATAAAACTTTCACAATTTTGTTTCAGGAATGTAGCGCCGACGTCAATTGTCAGTACTACGAACGTATTATACTCACATGGAATGTTACGTTTAGTCAAGTAACACACTGTTTACACCTAGTAGATTTCATTCCGTCTGCCTAATTTGTGTTCATTAGCAGTGCAGATTTCATTCCAAAATAATGACATCAAACAAGAATGGAGCATCACTGACACCTTAATCGATTAACTAATAATCAATTACCAAGTTTATTTAACAATTTATCAGCGCGCATTTCTGGCTACTCGCAGAAATTAGATATGATTTTTAACCTAGATGTTACTTGCTATTAAAAGAAGGGCTAATCATATAAACTTCATGAAAAATCCAAAATACAGACGAGTATGCAATGACATTCACGCCAACTCACCACATTACGATTGAGAACAAACCCCTGTGGATCTTCGACGACCTTTGTACTCAGGCAGAAGCGGAAAGCTTATTCAAAGGTTTACAAGTAAGCGCGTTCAAGCGAGACGAAATTGCTAGACCTGATACACAAGAATATCGGCATTGGGCAGTGAATCTAACATCTGAGCAAATTAGAACCCTCCCCGTATACCACAGAGCGATTGAGGCCATTCGCGGTATTACAAAACAAGATTTTAGTGCTTATAGAGGATATGTGAATCACGCATCGTATGGAGATATGCTTTTTACGCACACAGATTGTGCACCTGATGCGAATGAGTTCACTGTTTTGGTTTATATTGCACCTGAATGGGACATTGAGTGGGGAGGAGAAACGTTGTTCTATGACAACAACGACGATTGCTTATTCGCGTGCACACCAAAACCTGCTCGTGTTGCAATTTTCCATGGTGCGATCAAACACGTCGGCAGACCGCCCAATAGAATTTGTTACACGCCCCGCTACACCCTGGCGTTTAAGCTAGAAAAAGTGTAACTACGTTTAGTTTTCGTTTGGAATAATATCGAAGGCAACGGTTAATCTTTGTTCATCAGTGGTAAAGGCGTTAGTGCCATGCCACATATATGAAGGAAACAGAACGACCGTTCCCCCTTCGGGTTTGACTGCATAATCCCCTTCAAATCGTTGATTCGCAATATCAGCCCTACCAAACATCAACCAGCCTTGCCCATCCGTATTAACGGCTTTAGGCACATCCACATAGTAAACGCCGCTTAACCATCCTTCTGGATGGTAGTGAGACTTATGAAAGCCTCCATTTCTTAATCTTACTGACCAAGAACCGATATATTTAAGCTTATCGCTTAACCGTGATAAAAACGGATGGGTTTTGTCTGCACACTGTTGCGCGGTAAATAGTTTTGCCTGCGCTAAAATGTTTTCCGACAATTCTTTAATGATAGGTGAGGATGTGACGAATAAATCTTCATATGTTTGCGTCCCATTCTTCAATGATTGTCCAATAGGATGCCGTTGATTCTGATGTTTTTCTACAAGGGCAGTTTTTAGTTTTTCATTGAAATTAGCAGTATCAACTGGACTAGATTTAATAGCGTTAACGTAAACAAGCTTGTCATAGTCGCACAACCATTTATAACGGTTTTCTTGTTCGGCCATAGACCAACATGTAGATAACATTGTCCACCAACCTTGGTTTAGTGGTTCTATTTTTATCAATTGGTTGAAGCAGTTGAGTGCTTCTTTTGCGCGCCCCAAACAAAGCAGCGAATAGCCCTTCTCACTTAATAGCGCCACTTTATTTGACTGTATTTTGGCATTTTCTATTTCAACAATAGAAGCCTCATACTCACCTAGTTCTCTGAGCACTCTGGCCCTCAATGGCGCAATTTCGTGAGTCTTAATCGCTTCTGTAGTAAGTAAGTCTAATTGCTCTTTTGCCGCATGATATTCGTCTGCTTGTATTAGCAACTGAATAAAACGAAACCTGAAGCTATCGTCTTCAGGTTGTCGTTTGATATATGACTCAATATGAACAAATGGCGCATCAACTCCCTCTTCCCATAGAAACTTGGCCAGCTCCTCCTGAAGCTCCCAATCAGATGGTGCAACTTTCAATGCTTTCAGATACACCATTTCCGCGCGCTCTCTTTGATTTGATAGCGCGAGTACTGCTGCATAATTTCTTAAAATAGTAGGGTTAGCATTAGTTTTAGAAAGCGCTAATTCAAAATGCTTTAATGCTTGTTCATAGTCTTCAATTTTGCGATACAAATTGGCGATATTGTTCAAAGCAACAATATTTTCTGGACTAATAGCTAAGACATCTTTTAAGACGATTATGGCTTCATTAAAGTCTGATTGCTTCGAAAAAATGTCTGCCAAAATTAGCTTCGTTTGCACGTGATTCGGCACTAACGTTAGAACTTTTTCTGCTGCTATACGCGCTTGCTTTAACGCATTTTTTTCAATTAGTGCACGTGCCAAATTATAGTGTAAATCAACATTATTAGGCGCTGATTCACTCGCCTTTTGAAAGATCGATACTGCCAGGTCAATTCGCCGAGTGGATAGGTATAAATTACCTAAAGCATTTGATAATTCGGGGTGATTTTTAAATTTCTTCAGCCCTTTTACTAAATATTTCTCAGCTTCTTTCACTCGCTGAACTTGGCGAAGCGAGCCACAGAATAGTTGAATAAATACAGGGTCTTTTTGCAACAGAAATAACTGCTTCTCAATAAATTGGATAATCTGCTGATATTGTTTTTGGTTATAAGCTGAGACGAGCTGTTGTACTATATTCATACTATTATTATTTTCTTCGTAACTGTGCATCTAAGTTAGCTAACTTACCTACCCCATTGTTCCAGACAGCAAATTTTGTCATAAACTTTGCCAATCCTTCCTTTTCTAACGAAGATAAGTCTGGATGCCATATATCAAAAATAAGCACAATTCTTACTTCATCGCTCTCATTTTTTGCGGAATGTAGAAAGCTATCATCGAAGATCATCGCGGATTGTTCATTTTCCCACTTGAATATTTCGTCTCCCGCTTTCAACGATGCATGTTTTGTGACTTTTAAAGGTATATGCACAGTAAGCTTACAATTTGAAATTCCGTAATGCGGAGGGATGTATGCCCCAGGCTCTAGCACAGAAACAAACATTTCAGGTGCATGAGGTGGACAATGCGCCAATGGTGCCCTTTCCAATACTTCACGGAGCGGTTCACTTAACGATTTAAACACTTCACTGTGTTCCCCACCTTTTATTAGATGGGTAGAGAGCCATTCATCTCTTAGCTTGTTCCACTCTTCCAAATTCGGTAGATTTTCAAACTCTTCAACATATTTGCTTTTTGATACTTTGCCTATATCCAACAACTCATCTTTAAAAGGCTGCAATCTCTGTATCCAACTCTTTAATCCTTCACATTCCTGAATATCGTAAAACGGTTTACTGGTAAGCTCAGGAATATAAATGAAATTAGGTCGTTGAAGCGGGTTTGAAAAAGAAGGTTGTGCAAGACCAAACAAAACTTTGACCATTTCACCTAATCGCGGAGATATATCTTTAACAAACTGCAGTTCGTTGAAACCTGCTCTTCGCGCTAGATTTGCGGCGTTAGCAATATGTGTAGCTTTAACACGTGAAGGCTGGCTACCTTCGATATTGAAGTCTAGGGGAGAAGATTCGTACCACTCTAAATAAAGCGCTGTAGCGAGATCAAAATTCTGTTGTTTAAGGGCTTGTTCAATTTGCTTTGTCATTTTAATAAGTAGCGTTAGAAACGAGAAGGCTACTTTATAGTAGCCTTCGTTCACATTACAAGCCTGAGCCTGAAGTTTCAGTCCCTCTTTGCATACGAGTCCAGCTTTCGCGTGCGGCCTCTTCCATCATTTCCCTTTCTTCTGCTGTATAGCAAACTCGGCGCATCATATTTGAACCGACTTTTCGCTCCATCTTACACACCATACCGTCGTCTTCGTTACTTGCCACATCGCTTGATGAAGAGTTTGATGTTGAATTACATCCAGAGATTGCGAATGCTGTCACTAGACTTACTAGGATAAATTTTTTCATTTTGCTTCCTTGAACATTTATTTACAATTACTTCCGAAAACTAACGTACCATATTCGGTGCGATTTGACCTCACCCATTTTGTAAGCATCCATTTCTCGTTTGTGAAGACAGGTTGGCCACAATGATAACTCTGTTTTTCTAAGGCCAAATTTTTATCAACGTTAAGAAAACTCACTAGTTTTCCCTTTTCTGGAAAGATCGTTATCCCTAATTTGGGAAAGTGAGTAGCGCCCTCACTCAATGAATTCAAGTATGCCAGTATCGTATGGGTACGCTGGCCTCCCTCTTCAATAATACTGGTTTGCTTTAGTTGAGTATCAGTAAACCCATCATAATGCGGTTTGTATTCTTGGCCATCTTTGTACCTCAGTAAATTTAGTGGTTCACCATGCTGAGGTTTTGTATCAGACATACGGCTCATCTTCACTTCTACTTCGCGACTTATCCAATCTACCCATTGATTAGTGATAATAGCGACCTCACTCGTGCGAATATCATCTTTCATGGGATTACCATTCAATGGATTTAGAACCATAGATGGCTGAAGTAAACTTTTGTATCGAAGAAGCATGTAGTCACATTCAATATCTGACAGTACGCCGCTCATTTCACAAACGATACCGTTGCTATCAACAGCAGTTTTAGTTTTATTTAGTAGCGAGGTTTGCTTTTCAAGTACCGTGGTGATGGTTGTATCTTCACATAAAGACGTAGAAACATCGGCGTAATTAGGGTCTCCCATGAACAATTGACGATAAATGTTGGGATTATGGCGACCTAATGTACCCTTCAATTGAGCGTAAACCGATGTGTTTTGCTCAGTCCAACTAAGTAATACAATTAAGGACTCTGCATGCCCTGCTGAAGCAAGCCTGACGAGCTCACTCACCAGCTCATAATTCATTTCTTTAAATAGATAAAACCGTGAAATGAGTAAACAGTGAAACCTTACAGTAGGTTTTGAGTTGTCTGGTAATGCGCTCAGATAGTCGATAGCTGCTTTGGGGCTATTTGGTGCGATGTGATAAGCGTAGTCTAATGCGGCATACAAATGTCCTGACTGACCAGCAATGCGTAAACAATCATAAGCTTGACTGTATTCGTTCCTTTGAAAATGCAAATCTGCTTTTGTCAGGAGTTGTTCAATGCTCTTCACAATATTCTCCTACAAAAAAGGCCTCTTACGAGGCCTTTAAATTTTTGAAAATCTTATGCAATCATTGAATTAGAATTCAAGATTTACACGACCGTAGAAGAATCTTCCAGGGATTTCATACATTGATGGGTCGAAGCTATTCGCAAAAGTAGTGTAAGAAACTTCTGGGTCAGTATCCCAAAGGTTGTTAACACCAAGCGTTAGACGAAGGTTATCAGTAACTGCATAACCAACAGACACATCGTGGTAAGCCATATCTTCAAGCTCGTTAAAGCTATCTTTAACTAGGTTACCGTCATCATCAAATGTAGTCTCACCTGGATCGCTACATAGTGTATCTTCTAGGTAGTTACCATTCTCATCCGTATCGTCACCGAACGAACAAGCTTCTGTGGTGTGACCAATGAAGCGTACTAGGTAGTTTGCGGTCCAATCTTCATATGCCCAAGTAACAGACAGGTTAGTACGAAGACGTGGAATTACGTCACGGTCAAAAGCGCGACCTGCGTCATTCTCTGTAATTGACTCACCAGTTACAGGGTCAACAATGATAGTAGTACGCTCATCTACATAAGTACCATCCCAGTTAAGACGGAAGTCACCAAATTCAGTTTCGAAGTTATACGCAACGTTATAGTCGAAACCAGATGTTGTTTGACCACCAAGGTTAACAAGACCGTTGAATAGCTCAGTTACTACACCACCAGAGTTACGTTCGATTAGTGAACAGAATTGCGTACCAGTCTCAGCACACGCATCTAGGATACTTTGCGCGCCAACAGTTGATACTGCGTTGTCAACTTCGATATCAAATACGTCAAACGTAATTGATAAACCTTCAACTTGTGCTGGAGAGTACACTAAACCGTATGTAAAGCTCTCTGCTTCTTCAGGCTGTAGGTCAGCGTTACCGCCAACGGTCGTTCTGATTTGAGGGTTAGGCTGCTCGTAAGCTGACGGGATACCCGCACAACCTGGTGCGCTTGGGTTTCCTGCTTCACCGCCGTTACAAGGGTCTTGAAGTGTAACGAAGCTATCGCTGTTACCCAAGAATAGCTCTGATAGTGAAGGAGCACGGAACGCTTCAGACCATGTACCACGAACGATTAAGTCTTCGTTTACACGCCACTTAAGACCAACTTTAGAGTTTGTTGTATCACCAAAGTTGCTGTAGTCAGAGTAACGAGTCGCTAGTTCAAGGTCTAGTTGCTCTACGCCAGGCATATCTGAAAGTAGAGGAACAGCTAGCTCTAGATAGAATTCTTCAACACTAAATGAACCTGAAGTTGGCTGACGAGAGTTACCAGAAGTAATACCCGCTGCAATTAATGCGTCAGGCTGATCGTAACCAGACTGCCAGCGCTTTTCATAACCTGTAGCAAAAGCAAGGTAACCCGCAGGTAGCTCCATGATTTCACCAGAAAGGTTAGCAGTGTAGCTCTCTAGAGAAGAATTCAATGCATCTTGTGCAGTAAATTGAATGTAATCAAGCTGTTCTTGGGTGATTGTACCTTCCCCGATTGCAGTCGCGCCACCAAAGAAATTCAGAGGTACACATCCATCATCAGAATTGTTACAAGCGTCAACATCGCCTAGCGCCAATGCAACACGGTCCATGTTAAGCAAACCGTCAGTCAACGTATTTTGTGTAATATCTGCGTAAGTGTAAGTCGCGTCCCAGAAGAACTCCTTATCACCTAGTTCGATAACCCCTTCAAAACCACCGTTAAACTGGAATTGATCTACGTTCTGAGCGAACTGACGATAACCAGCTTCAAGCATACGACGACCAGCGAAGAATAGACTGTTAGGCTCACCGAAACCGGCTGCGTCAGTCAAGTCTAAGCCCGTTGGGTTAAAAGGGTTGTTTGCCGCAATAGTGATACCGGTAGTACCTGCTGCGTTACCCACGAATAAAGGTGTAGGCGCTAGGAGCTGAGACGAACGACGGTTACCGTAAAAACCTGTGACGTTTACAGTAAGGTTATCAGTCAGTTCATAACGACCCTGAGAATAAATATTGGTGCGTTCTTGAGGCGTTGAAAGGTAGTTAAGTGGCGCGAAGTTGAAAGCGCTGCTTCCGGTCCACGGGATTAGACCACCGTTGCCATCATTTTGAACGTTGAAAGAAGTGCCTTCGTCATCGAAGTACCAGAAACGGCCATTAGGTGTACCTGATGAACCGCCGTAACCAGTAGGTGCACCGAATACGGGAACCGCTGAAATTTCACGATCACCCGCGAATGTTGGCTCTTCTTCTACATAAGAAATATTAAAGTAAACGTTACCTTTGTCGTTAGAGGTACCGAAACCGATATCCCACTGTTCTTTGTTACCATCGCCTTCATCGTACTGACCCATGTAGCCAGACGCGTGAACGCCTTCAAAATCTTGACGAGTGATGATGTTTACAACACCAGCTACCGCGTCAGAGCCATATACAGCAGACGCACCATCTTTAAGTACTTCGATACGCTCGATAATTGCTGCTGGGATGTTGTTAAGGTCAACTGAACCGGTAAGACCTGGAGCCCAACGTTTACCGTTAACTAGAACAAGAGTACGGTTTGAACCGATACCACGAATGTTGATTGTAGTTGTACCATTACCACCGTTGTTGTTGTTGGTGTTAATAGCAGAACCTGCAGAAGGGATAGCCTGAAGAACGTCACCGATGGACGTTACACCAAATCGCTCAATGTCGATTCGAGACATTACTGTAACTGGGTTTGCACCTTCGATGTCTGTACGACGGATACGTGAACCTGTTACTTCGATTTTTTCTACTGCTTCCGCTGCTTGTTCGGTTTCCTGTGCGTTAACTGCACCAGTGAAGCCGATAGATGATGCAGCACCGAATGCGCACGCTAACTTCACTGATTTAGCCAGCTTAGAGTTTGTAAACATGTATTGTCTCCCTGGACCACTAAAACTCTTAGTGTGTGTTTCTTAAATCGTTTATATAACGAATTATTATTAGTAAGGTCAAAGCCTCACTTTGATAATAACCACATCCTGTGCGAAGGGTCAACTGGGATCAGACGGGTGTTTCACAAAAGTTCAATTTTTTTTTGTCTTTTAACTCTAATCTGTAAATATTAACTTACATTTTACATATACCTTACAAGCCTAAGCTTTTTTAGCTCACTTTTCATACACTTCAAACCAAGACTAAAGTTTAATGAACTCATCTATGCGGCGAACAGCAAAATCGATGACGGCCGCTTACAGTTCAGATACTCTTCTAATGAATTTCTGAATATGTTTTTTCGAACTTGGGGGGGATGTTTTTAGAGTGGGCATGGTCGCTGCTTATCGGCTGTCGAGCCTGATACATACTTGCAGTTCTTACTGCTGTTGTAATAACTCTTCCTGCTTCATATGGAGGTAAAGATAGCAACTCAGTCTCACGAGTAGCGCCTTGCTTTTCGTAAACCCTATTAATTACTTGTTTTATTGTTTCCTGTGGCTGGTCTTGCAAGGTTTCTAGCTGTATTACTATTGGTGCTACCTCTTTAGAATTAGCCAAAATTTTCGCTAATCTAGACTCATTATCAATAAAACTTTTTATTTTTCTAATATCCCAAGACCAATGTAAACTATTACTAAATTGCGTCTTGAATATTGACCATGCGTTATCAATTTCATTTCTTTTGGTGACAACAAAGATTGCTTTATTAAAAACGTGCTTGATAGCATAAGCATATCGCAAGTTACTTAAGCTTTTGTCAACGATCAGGGCATTTGATACCCCATATTCGCTACAAATCTTAAAATACTCGTCAGCTATCATACTGCATTTTTCTTCATCTAAAAGAGCGAGTGTTTTTAGGCGCTCTAGAGCATTTTTAGTTTTTAATACGTTATCTACTGCCATCGGAAAGGCATCTATTTCCCCCACACTCTGCGCTTCTGTATTTTGAATGATGACTTGTTCTACAAGCGTTGTTCCAGTTCGAGGAATTCCTAAAATAAAAATTAGAGAGCTTTTCGTTGAAACGCTTTCGTCTGTGAAGCTAGAAGGCTTAACCTCTGCGCACTTAACATTCTCGTTTCTCCAATCCTCAATTAATGAGTAATCAAATGACTTATCCTTTGGTGAGATCGCTCGCATGGTTTCTGCGCACTTTTCAAAATATTGGTAAGCGGTATCCACTTCGGAGGTTTTTAGGTAGGTATTCCCTAAGGCGTTGTAAAAGCATGCTTTGGACACTGATAAAGGGGCCTTGTCCATGCTAGATAGTAAGGTATCTAGTTCCTTCTGTAGCTCTTTTGCTTCCTCTGTATCAGACATCGTTGATAATAAGTGGAGTGTTTCCCCTGACGTTGGGACTGTTCTTAAGACTTCTCTAAGCGACTGCTTTGCTTGAGTGAAGTAACCCAGTTGATAAGCGAGTACTCCTTTTAAGTGTAATAGCACTACAGACGACACTCTGTTGCCGATAGACTGCAGGTATTCGTATGCCAACTCGGTTTTTCCTAAATCAGAGAGCATTCCCAAAGCTTGCGCTACCATTTGATCACTTTGGCTTTGTTCAAGCGCTTTTTCGATACAGCGCTTAGCTAGTCTATAACTGCCAAACGATTTTGCTATTTGCCCTACTCCAACCCATCTTTCTTGTAAAGGTGCTTGTAAGTTGATTAAGTCGCTAACTATCGCCTCAACCTGTGACTTATTGACTGATTTTGAGGCTGAAACTAACTTTTGCAATAGATGATTCATAGTAAAAAAGAAGCCCAGCACTATGCTGGGCTTTCGACCTTGTTTAGAAATTTACTTCTACACTGAAGCGCACGTAACGTGGCGTTTGGAAAGATGTAGGCAACCCGTAACTTGGGTTGTATTCTCCAAGGAATATTCCTTCATCACTTTGTCCAGCATAACGCTCGTTTATTTCGTTAAGCTGAGTAGCATCATCATTGTTGAATAGGTTAAAGATGTCAGCACGAAGTGCTACGTCCGCTTGCTCTAGCTCAATAAGGTATTTTGCACTCAAATCCAAAGTCCAAGTACTAGGCGTACGACCTTCAGAGCCACGAGAAACTAACTCACCATCTTTCACAAATGACTCCGCATCATAGTAGCTTGCAAAAAGATCAGTTGGGTGATAACCAAAAGAGTTAAGTGGTCTACCTGATGTCCAACGGAAGTTTGCTCCCAGTGTAAAGTTCTCAAAGAGCTGGTAAGCACCTGTTAGTTTAACAGCATGACGGCGGTCATTCGGTAAATTACCATATGCGCCATCAAGAAGGCCTGGTTGGTCAAAGTTTGTTGTTAAACCAGAATCTGTTTGGTCATTATCAGAACGAACAGCACCTTCAGTGTTACCCCAACTATGGCTCCACGTATAGGTGAAGCTCATCATCCAAATATCATCCCACGCTCGGTCAACAGTCAAATCAACCGCGGCATACTGACGTTCAGCTTCAGGGTAACCCAACATATCAGCAGGAATAGTGTATGTTCCGTATGGTACATCACCATCTCCATCTGGATCTGTGGTAATTTTTACATCGTTGCCTGGGTTTGTTAAAACATAATAATGGAAGCCAGAACATAGTGTACACGATGAACCAAACTCTTGTTGAATGTAGTCGTCGAAGCCTGCATCGATAGCAATATCTTCCAGAGAGCTTTTCAGGTCGCGGTAAGTTCCTTTGATACCGAAGCTCCAAGATTCGTTAATGACTTGCTCATAACCCAGAATATATTCATCTTGATACATAGGGTCGAGGTCGGCATTGACTGTTTCTGTCGTTCCTTTAAGCGTACCGTCACTGTATACCGTCAAACTGCCAGTAGCCTCGCCTAATACAGGCGTGAAATCATCATTTATTGACTCAACATCAAAATACTGGCGTGTATAGAGTTCATCACCCGCCAGACGAATGTTTGTATTCGTCGCAACTGGAAGATAGTAGCGGCCGTAGTTTGCAAATACTTTGCTCTCACCGTCACCTTTTACATCCCAGCTCAAGCCCAAACGTGGTGCCCACTGATCGCTTACATCAACAAATTTTTCACCGGCTTTGTTAAAGTTTTCGAAGGTTTCATTACGAAGACCAATTCTTGCAGTAATGTTGTCTGTCACTGTCCAAGTATCTTCAACATAATAAGCGAAGCTCTTGGTCTCAAAGTCGCCCTGGTTTACATAAAACTCTTGGCGAACTTGGCAGTCTGCATTACTCGGCTCATCTAGATTATCGCCACAGTTTTCATATCGGTATGCAACGCCACCTGCGCGAGAAGTATTTTCATAAGCCTCAAGGTCCTCATTATCGATACCAATTTTGAGGACATGGTCTGCATTAACGTACCACTCTACGTCAAAACGAATAGCCGTACGTTTATCTTCTTGAACTGAAGGCGTCGTTAAGCCGTAAGCACCATACTCTATGTTGGTAAATCTGTCGTAAATAACCGGAGCATCACCTAGCGGATTGGCGCCATTGTTCAGATTGCTGTAGCTCGTTTTGTTAACCGAGTATTGGGCACTCACGGTAAGGTCATCGGTAATGATGCCTGTATATTGAGCTCCCCAAGTCGTGCCGCCACGCTCCAGCGTATATTCACCTAACGACGATCCCACATTGTCGCTATCTGGGCTATATAGGAACTTTTCAGATTCTAGCTCTTCAGTATTATCCCATGCCGTAAATTCTAATATGTGCTCGGGCGTAATGTACCAATCAAGCTTTGCACTGAGTAACGTGTCGTTACCTTCGCGGTCGTAGATCGTTGTAGTCTCTGCGTAATCACGCTGACGTACTTTTTGATTTACTAAGCCGAAGAAAAAGAGTTTGTCTTCAATAAGCGCGCCAGAAGCCCACAGGTTGACGTTTGTCTCACCTGTTTCGTCTTCTTTGTTAACAACGTAATAGGCTGTTCCAGCCTCTTCTGCATCTTCTTGAGTTCTGTAGAATACGTCGGGCTGGTGAGCTCTAAGGGCTGCTGGCTCGTAATATGCGCTGGCTCCCCATTTGAATTCATTGCTACCGCTCTTGGTTCGTGCGTTAATAACACCACCTGTTGAACGCCCGAACTCGGCTGAGTAACCACCTGTTTTTACTTCGAAAGATTCGTACATTTCAAATGGAAGCTCTGAGCCCCCCAATCCGTTACGGAAGTTTGTAACGTTAATACCGTTCACATAGTAAACGTTTTCGCCAACTGAAGAACCGCCAAACGAAGCATAGTTACCGAAGTCGGAATCACCAGAAACGGTACCCGGAGCAAGTAGCGCTACTGAAGAAATATCGCGAGGTACTGGAACTTTAGATATAAACTCTTGGTCAACATATAGCTGTGACTCACTCGAAGTCACATCGATATTGGAAATTGAAGTTCCACGCACAGAGATTCTTTCGATATCACCCGCTTCGAGAGCGACATCCAAGTTTGTTTTACCTGAAGGCCTTACGCTGAATTGTTTTTCTTGCGCAACAGAGAAGCCATCTTTTTTAGCGGTTAAGCTATAATTGCCAGGTGGAAGAAGAGGAAAGGTATATCTACCGTCACTGTCTGTAACAATAGTTCTGGTTAACCCTGTTTCCAGATTTACAATAGTAACTTCTACTCCAGCAAGAGCTTGTTCTGTACTAGCTGATACTGATGTGCCAGTAATTGTACCTTTGGACTCTTGCGCAAATACGGGCGCAGAGAGGCCCATCGACGCGGCAACAGCCACCGCCGTAAGCGTTTTATTAAACGTCATTGTTTTTCCCTGGTTTTCATTTCTTATTAAAGTTTTTCTCTGTTTAGGTTTTTTAAAAACACCTTAAAACAGAATTAAACTAATGTTTTTATTAGGATTTTTTAAAATTATCCTTTTGTATAATTGACATATTGGCAGGATGAAAATCAAGTACTCTTCGATAGGATGCGGTTAGCTGCACCATAAACGTGCAGCTAACTTACTGATTTTGTTGTTTACGTTTAAATTTCATGCAGAGAAAAATGCGACGAATAACAGTAAGAAAAAACGCATAAAAGCTTACTTTTCAAACTATTGGAGATAAAACCCCAGTCGTCTTCTTACAGTTTCAGGCAATTCTGGCAATGCACTTTTGGGAAGTAAGAAGGTTGCCATGTTAAAAAAGTCTAAATAGATACGATTAGACTCAGTGGTCTTCTTGAGGTAATGATGTCCTGACGATCCACCAGTGCCAATTTTAGTGCCCAGCATGCGCTGAACCATCATTGCGTGACGATAGCGCCATATAGTGAGTTGCTCGTCTATCTCTGTGAGTGCGGTAATAAGCTGGAACGGCAGATTAAAGATAGGCTCTTCAGAGTACTGCTTTATAAATAATGCAGAAAGCAATGCTTTATGACTCAAGCGGAACTTGCCCTCGCCTCTTAACTTTTCAAACTGCGTATCATCAAACAACGCATCAAAGTTCTCCATCGTTGCTTGTAAGTCTTTTAGCTCTTGTCGCCGCTCTGTATCAGATAGCATGTCACTAGTTGAAATTGTATGATGATCGTCTTCCAACATTTCGTCTGCCGAATCTTTATAATATTGCCAAAAATCGAAACCTTCCGTTTTTAGAAGCGGCATTCTTGAAAGCCATTTGTCGACCAGCTCAAACAAACTGGGTTTGCTTTCAAGGGTTTCCAATAACGCTCTATCTTTATCAGTCAGACGGTTGTAGAAGCTTTGCTTATCAAAGTCGATTCTGAAATCACGCTTTAGGCCTAGTGATATTTCTAAACGCTTGAACTGTATACTTTGGAAGCCCGACGCAGGCACCAAGTAGTCCCTAAACGACAAAAACTGCTGTGGCGTCATGGTTTCCATGATAGCAATTTGATCGTTCATTAACTTTTGAATTTGTATGACTCGCTGTAAGCGATGCACCACTAGCGTTAGCTGCTGATCTTTAACTGTTTCTTGATTAAACGTATCAATTACTGCATTTAATTCATGAAGAACCTGCTTGAACCAAAGCTCATAAACTTGGTGAACAATAATGAACAGCATTTCTTCGTGCGCCGCGTCACCGTACTTCTCACTCTGTAATTCCTGCGCCCCCAAAATCTTATCAAGCTGCAGGTAATCGCCGTAGTAGCAGGGCTCTATATTTTTTTTCATGTCGTTCTTGCCTTATTGCTTTGTTTAACTTCGTAATTCTATCACCGTCGACTCGACATCCACAGAATACAAGCTATACATTATAAGGATATATAGCCAAGGTTCGTGTTGTGCCATTTAGCTTGTATAAAAATGTGTCCAATTAATTGGACAAGTGCTGTATTTTCCGCACAACATATTTGCATACCACAGCACTTTTACGCAGGGCGCTAACAACAATTATAAGGGGAATGAACATGAAACTAGATGACGACATCCATAACTATTATGAACACCTGGTTTTAGAAAGAATCAGTAAGCTGGGGCTCGATACCACGAAAAGTCCTGATTACTTAGCAGACTTGTGCTGTCTTGCCTTAAATCAGGTTCCACCACGTTATATCCGCTACGAAGTAGACATGGCGTTTTACCTGCCTCAGAGCGAACGAAATCAAATGGAAATGAATGTTGAGCATGCTATCAGCAAAGCGCTCAAGTACTTAGATGAAATAGAAAAGACTAAAAAAGAAGACGAATAAGGAATTTGGGTGGCGGGCCTCCAGCCACATCCCGGCACATGAGTCGTCTGCTGCGGCTGCTCCCTTCCAGGCCTGACCGGGTTCACAGAGTATCATTGCGGGAGGACCAAAAGCCCACCATAGAAAATCGCATTCAAAGCAAAGTCATTCGCCCCTGCCTGAGTGCAGGGCGCATTATGACTATTTGGTTGAGAGTTTTCAACCCTTTAAAGAAAATCTCTCTTCGGCAATAAGGTTGGCAACACGGTTTGTCGCCGCCCCTTCTTGCTCTGCACGGGTATAAATTTCTTTTAGCGTTTCGCCGATTTGCTCAATATGTGCGCGAAGCGCTTCATTAGAACTCGATTCCATACGCTGATGGAAGATGTCGATAACGCCACCCGCATTGATCACGTAATCTGGCGCATACAGAATGCCGCGCTGTTGAAGCAATTCACCAATATCTTCACGTGCAAGCTGGTTATTTGCAGCGCCTGCAATTACTTTGGCTTTGATTTCAGGCAATGACAGATCGTTAATGGCTGCACCCAACGCACATGGCGCTAACACATCCACATCTAAGCTCAGTATTTCTTCCGGCGCTACAGCTGTCGCACCAAATTCAGATACTGCTTTTTCAACACCTTCAGGATAGATATCCGCAACATAAAGCTTGGCACCGTGCTCATGCAAATGCTTTGCAAGACGGTAGCCAACGTGCCCCATACCTTGTATAGCAACACTGACGCCATCAAGGCTGCGCTTCAAGCCGTACTCTACCGTCGCCTTCAATCCCACAAACACACCGTATGCTGTAGACGGAGCCGGGTTTCCGTCAGGTACTTCGCCCGCATAGTGGTATTTAGCATTAACACCAGCGATGTAATCCGACTCGGTTGCCATGGTTTGCAAGTCCGTTACTGAAATACCAGAGTCTTCAGCAGTGAAATACTTGCCGCCCAATGATTCAACAAACTTGCCCATTGCCTTCATCATTTCTGGCGATTTAGCCTTACGAGGGTCGCCGATGATCACTGATTTACCGCCGCCAAGCTCCAAGTTAGCCATGGCTGCTTTATACGTCATCCCCTTTGACAGTCTCAACACATCGGTCAATGCCTCACCACTATTTACGTAGGGCCACATGCGACAACCGCCAAGTGCTGGCCCCAGATTGGTATTGTGTACAGCAATAATGGCGCTCAAGCCCGCCTTCTCGTCATGATAAAACGCAACGTGTTCGTGATTATTGAACTCCGGGTGATCAAAAACTGACATATTTTCCCTATTAATACTGTGATGAATTAAAGCCTACCCAAGGTCTAGCTGTCACGAAAACGAAACGCCGCTCATTTGGGATGATGTGAGAGTCTGAAGATGATTTGCGGTACACTTATCGGCCTCGCAAAGATCAGCAACATTTTGCCAAGTGTATCCGATTGTTTTGAGGACAGGCCTTGCAAAGTTTGTTAATGAAATTTACAAACTGAAACGCAATAGAATTGATTACAATTTTTCTAGGACAGCTATCCTAGAATTTTTTTTGATATATAATAAACATCATAAAAACGACGGAAACAGTGTTAATGAAATTGGATAAATTTGACCGTGAGATTTTGCGCGTACTTCAGCAAGACGCCACGGTGTCGATGGCAGATTTAAGCCAGCGTGTAGGATTGTCGCATACTCCGTGCTGGAGACGTGTCAAACGAATGGAAGCCGACGGCATCATTCTTGGTAAAGTCACATTACTAAACAGCAAAAAACTGAATTTAGGTGTGTCGGTCTTTATCTATGTCACGTTGAAAAACCATGACGGTGACTCGCTAACCGATTTCGAAAATGCCGTACAAAACATCGATGAAATCGTGGAATGTCATACCACCAGCGGTGAAAAAGACTATTTACTAAAAGTGATAGTGGAAAGTATTGAAGAGTACGAATTCTTACTTAAAACGAAATTAACTCACCTGCCTCTTGTCGATCATTTAAGCTCAACCTTCGCCTTAAAGCAGGTGAAAAACACCACCGAGCTACCGATTAAACGCCAATAACTCAAAAAATGGGGTCAGAGTACATTTCTACTCTACCCCGTCAGTCTAAGTGGCGTCTATTTGATTTTCGGGCTTAGCCCGCTCAAAAGCATCTAACTCGTTACAGTTCTTCGCTATCTTACTAATTAAAGGGTAGCGACTCATATCGACGTTAAAACGTTGCGCATTATACACTTGGGGTACTAAGCAAATGTCAGCCAGCGTAACATCGAAATCAAAGCAGAACTTTCCAGCTTGGGTCTGAAGACGCTTTTCAATGCCGTCGAACCCCAGCGTTATCCAGTGGGATGCCCACTTCGCCACATCATCTTGTGACGCCTCAAAATTCCCTTTTAGCGCATTCAGTACACGTAGATTACCCAAAGGCTGAATATCACACGCGATATCTTGTGCTAGCGCTCTGACTCTGGCTCTCTCTGTTCGATGTTCAGGCACCAGCTGGTGTTCGCCTTCATACCGCTCATCAAGATATTCGATGATTGATAGCGATTGATTCAGAATAATATCTTCGTCTTCGTCGACCAAAGTAGGGACAAGGTGCGCAGGATTGAGACGCGTATATTCGCTACTATGCTGCTCGCCACCGTTGTTTACAAGATGTACAGGTACATACTCGTACTCAACCCCTTTCAAATTCAGCGCAATCCGCACGCGGTAAGAGGCGGTCGAACGCCAATAGCCGTAAAGTTTTATACTCATGGTACTACCACACCTATTAAACGTTTTTGGTAGGAGTGCAGGGCTTTGATGATTCTAAACGCTCTACTCCCTCTTATAATGATAGTGGGGAAAACAACAACGTGCCTACTGAGTAAACCACGTTATTACCCCACACTACTTTTCATTTTAAAATTTTAGCTAAGCGGTTTAACTTGCTGTTCAATGGCACCAAAAACAGAGTGGCCTTCTTTATCTAGCATTTCTATGCGAATACGATCGCCAAATTGCATGAAAGGAGTAGAAGGTTTGCCGTCTCGAATAGTCTCAATCATGCGCACTTCTGCAATACATGAATAACCCACACCGCCTTCAGCGATGGCAGAGCCATGATCTGTACCCTGTTTATTAGACACTGTACCCGAGCCGATGATAGCACCTGCACCTAGGTTTCTGCTCTTGGCGGCATGCGCGACTAGCTGACCAAAATCAAACGTCATGTCCTGACCCGCTTCAGGCTTACCGAATAGTTCACCATTGTAGGTTGAACGCAAAGGCAAGTGCACTTTGCTATCTTTCCACGCATCACCTAATTCATCTGGTGTTACAGCAACCGGAGAAAAGCTAGACGCAGGTTTTGATTGGAAGAAGCCAAACCCCTTCGCCAGTTCGCCTGGGATTAACCCTCTAAGTGACACGTCGTTAACTAACATAATAAGTCGAATGCGCTCTGAAGCTTGTTCAGGCGTACACGCCATAGGAACATCATCGGTAACAACAGCGACTTCACCTTCGAAATCGATTCCCCAATCATCACTTGGAAGTATGATGTCATCCTCGGGTCCAATAAAGTCATCGGAACCACCTTGATACATCAATGGGTCAGTCCAAAAGCTTTCCGGCATTTCTGCATTACGCGCCTTTCGCACCAATTCCACATGGTTCACGTAAGCACTTCCATCAGCCCATTGGTAAGCTCTAGGCAGAGGCGACTCACAGCGAGATGCGTCAAACGGCACGCTGTCACACGCATTGTCATTTAGCGCTTGGTATTTCATCTGTAGCTGAGGGGCAATCTCTTTCCAATTATCCAATGCGTCTTGCATCGTTTTCGCAATGTCCTGTGCACTGCATGCTCGAGAAAGATCCTTCGACACTACCATTAGGCAGCCATCTCGGGTTTCATTCTTATAGGTTGCTAGTTTCATTGTTCTTTCCTCGAAAAATTATTCATCAGCTTGGCGCTCTTGTCTTTTATCAGTACGTTCTGAATAAAAGACCTATATTTTTTTACGCGGCAGCATCACACACAATTCCATGATGATAGTTATGCCACTAGTTGGTGTGCGTTGAGAAGTGATCTGTTGACGAAGTTTTATTTGGCTGTAAGAAAGGATGTACGCTAGTAAGCCTCTGTTGAGCAGGTATAGCGCTGCCCGCTTGCTCCGTGGGCGATGTAAATTTATCGTAACAGATGAATTGATATTGCTATGAGGCACTAAAACGCATTAACGATAAAAAAATTGGCGTAGACCATTTGCCATTTTTTTACTTTACTAAGCGACGTCAAATATACTTGGTCACATTGACCTTCACCCTATGGCAAAGGTCAATGCTCCCATCTAATTAAAGCTTAACCGTTGCTTTGTTAATGCCGTACTCACGTAACTTATTTGCAATTGCCGTATGACTTAATCCCAGTTTTTTAGCCAATTGACGTGTACTTGGGTAAGAAGGATATAACCGCTTGAGCAAGTCCTTTTCAAACTTCTTCACTTCTTCGTCTAATGTGCCGTCAAAGTTTTCGTCAATATAAGTGACGCTTGGCGCACAACTTGGAAGCTGAATGTCTTCCTTGGTAATCTCCTTACCGTCAAGGAGTGATAACGCGCGATACAACGCATTTTGTAGCTGTCTCACATTACCCGGCCACGGGTACTGCTGCAGAAAATCAACACAGGATTTACTGAGTTTCGCAGGACGACGACCTAACTTGGTACTGTGTTGAACGATGAAAGACTCGGCAAGAGGAACGATATCCTGCCTTCTGTCTTTTAAAGAAGGCATAACTAAACTTAGTACGTTTAAGCGGTAGTACAGTTCTTTTCTAAATCGTCCTTCTTCTACAAGCTGGCCTAAGTCACGACAGGTGGTGCATATAAATCGCACGTCTACCTTAACTGGCTCAGAATCCCCTACTCTTCTAAATTCGCCGTCTTCTAGAACGCGGAGCAGTTTAGCTTGAAGCTGAGAAGACATATCAGCAATTTCATCGAGAAGAAGCGTACCGCCTTTTGCTTGCTCTAATAGCCCCACTTTTGCATTAGGCTGATTGAATGCCCCCGCTGCGTAACCGAATAATTCAGTTTCTGCCACGCTGTCTGGTAAGGACGCGCAGTTTAAAGCTAAAAATGCTCCTTCACTGCGACGGCTAGACTGGTGACAGGCTCTGGCAATCATTTCCTTGCCTGTGCCTGTTTCACCAAAAATTAAAATGGGTGCATCCAAATCAGCTATTCGCTTGGCTTCATGAACAACTCGCTTCATAAACGGAGATTGAGTGACAAAGCGGTCAAAGCTATCAGTGGGAGACTGGTGGAACGCGGTAAATTGTTGCCCTAGTCGCATCTCTGATTTTAATATCACCACAGCACCTGCCATGATCATATTCTGCTCGCCGTCAGGTACGGTAATAGGCAGCATATCGGCTAGGTAATCCTGTTGAATAAACTTCACTTTTGAAGACTGAGGGCCAGGCGATTTACCGTCCATCCATTTAGTAAAGTTAAAGCCTTTCACAACTTCGCCAATTTCAATGCCTTCTATTTCGCTACTCGGAATTTCTAGCCCCGCGCATACCGCTTCATTGCATAGCAAGATATTGCCTTTGGCGTCGATAGAAAACACAGGGTCGGGCAACGTTCTTAAAATAGCGGAAAGCTGATTTTTTTCACGCTCTCCTGGCATGAAAAGCGTCGTCTTCACATCGTCGATACCATCGATGCGGCGAATTTGAGGCATGAGGTGTTGAAAATCTGCAAATTCGATATTGGGAAAATTAAGGAAAATTTTCCCCGCAGGGTCAATTTCAATACCGCGTAAATCTATTTCTTTAGTAACGAGAATATCTAAAACATCTTGAGTGATACCAAGACGATCCTGACAGCTTATTTCTAGACGCATAGGGTGTTATAGCTATTTTGTAAACATATATGTACAGAATATCATACTTTTACAAAAAGATAACAAGATAAATGTTACAGATGGTTAAATTTGCGATGAATCACACATTTAAGAACGCGTAGAGAGCATGATTAAAAGGCCGCGCATACCAAATAAAAAAGATGCCGCTTCAGTGAGCGGCATCCTATATAAAACACATTTAATTAACAATAGTGTTAACTGGCTTTTTTCTCTTTAGGTGGGAAAAGTGGGGAAAATAGCCCTAAAGACTTCGCTTCTTCTACGAGTGCCATAATATCCATTTCCGCTAATTCAAACAGGTGGTCGAATTCCGGTAAGATATAATAAAGAGGCTGCATAATATCGATACGATAAGGTGTTCTTAATGCATCAATAGCAGTGAGCGGGTTACGCAGAGGTGTGTCGCTGTCTAACGCATATATTGTCTCGCCAGGAGAAGATAAGATGCCTCCACCGTATATCTTCAATTCATCTTTGGCTCTCACCAATCCAAACTCTACGGTGAACCAATAAAGACGAGCAAGATAAACTCGGTCTTCTTTGCTGGCAGCAAGGCCCAACTTTCCGTAAGTGTGAGTAAAATGAGCAAATGCAGGATTCGTTAGTAGCGGACAATGCCCGAAAACTTCATGGAAAATATCCGGCTCCTGCAAATAATCGAATTCTTCTCTGGTGCGAATAAAGGTGGCAACAGGAAATTGCTTATTCGCCAGTAATCTGAAAAATTCGCCAAAATTAATTAACGCAGGCACTTCAGCTGTTTGCCAACCCGTTTTCTCCATCAGTACTTTGTTGATGTCGAGTAGCTGAGGGATTTCCTTTTCATTTAACTTCAACAAATCAAGCCCGTCTAAGTATTCTTGGCACGCTCTTTCTTTCACCAGCGGAATTTGTCTCGCATAGAGTTCAGACCAAATTTGGTTCTCTTCGTCTGACCAATGGATAATGCCATTCTCGTCAGATTGTCTCGACTGGTATTGCGTTGATTTTGGCATAACTTCTGTAACCAATAAGAGTTGAAAAACTTGTCTATCAGTCTAATGAAATTCGCGACGTCGAAAAGTGTAAGCCCTTACGAGCGACTCGATTTTGCTGTAACAGGAATTTTACAAAACCAAGTAAACGCATTGTTTTGTATAACAAAAAGCCGCTCATTACGAGCGGCTTCATTCAAGTTTGCTTGGTGCGCCATCGCCAATTAAAGACGGCTAATTTCTTTATTGAGTTGATATTCGCGAGACGTTACATAAGTTTCCATTTTACGAAGTCGAACTTCTGCTTTTTCAAAACGATTGCGAATATCGTGAAACGCTTGTTTTGGTGGCTCGCCCGCCTGCCAAACTTTCGTTTTCACTTCCACTTTTGGGCTTTTTACCTGACCACCGTTGGGATTTATCCATCCTTTACCTTTTGAGAAAACAGGTTGCGTTGGCGCATTTTTTAACCCAACAGGTTTTTTATCGAGAATGAACCAAGCTGCAATATATGCAACAAAGATGAAAGGTCCGGCTAACAAGAAGAAACCTGTTACAACTAAAATCCTTACTAACCAGGTTTCTAAGCCAAAATATTCAGCTACACCCGAGCACACGCCTGCAATTCTTGCATTTTCTGGGTTGCGATAGAGCTGCTTACCGTTTCTCATGCTCTATTCCTCCACTCAGGTGCCTCGCTGTCTAAAATGGCCTCTAGAGTTTCAATGCGTTCGCTCATTTTCTCGGCTTTCTCGGCTAAGTCTTGCAAAGATGCGTGCTCTTCTGCACTCAATCCCTGATTCACTTGCTTCTTGCTTCGATAGTGTAATATTAGCCAAATTGGAGCAACGAATATTGAAAACACCACAAGGGGCATCACCAACATTGCAATCGTACCTTCATCCATCTCAATCTCTCCTACAAACTCTGATGTAATTACCCTCCTTCCGATTTCACATCCGGAGGGTACACCCTACTCTTATTATTCTGATTTTTCGGTGCTTGTGTTTGCACCTTTTACTTTCGCTTTAAGCGCAGCAAGTTCGTCTTCAACTTTGTCACGGGCCTCTAGTTCAGCAAACTCATCCTGTAACGTTTTCTTACCTAGATCGTAAGCTTCAACCTGCGACTCAAGGTCATCGATTTTACGCTCATATTGCTCAAAGCGTCCCATCGCATTATCTACTTTAGTGCTATCCAGCGTCTTTTTCACTTCAAGACGAGAGCTTGCAGTTTTCTGGCGCATAATAATCGCTTTTTGGCGACTCTTCGCATCAGCTAGCTTTTCTTGAAGCTGACCAATTTCATCCTGAAGTTTGCTGATTTGCTCATCAACAATAGCCAGCTCTTTACTTAACGCTTCAGCAGCTTCTGCAGACTTCTTCTTTTCCTGCAGCGCAGCACGCGCCAAGTCTTCTCTGTCTTTGCTCAAAGCAAGCTCAGCTTTAGCTTCCCAGTCACTTGCATCGCTTTCATACTTTGCAATTTGACTAACAATTTCTTTTTTGTTGGCTAAGGTCTTTGCTGATGCTGAGCGCACCTCAACCAATGTGTCTTCCATTTCCTGAATGATTAATCTAACCATTTTCTCAGGATCTTCCGCTTTATCTAAAAGCGCATTAATATTCGAATTCACAATATCTGTAAAACGCGAGAAGATACCCATAATAATTACCTCTTGCTAAAAATGGTAAGTGTTTAAAAAACACCACACTTGATAAATAGGTTACTCTTGGTATTAGTTGTATTCAATATGCTTGCCAACTTTATAACTGTGCTAACCTGCTATTTTTTATACACTTTTTATAAGTTCAAATAATACTCGTTTCTCAATATGTTTTGTTCTACACTATTAATTGGTCGAAATGACTAACTTTTGAGGGATTTAATGAGTAGGTATCGACAGCAAGACAATTTACTTGGCCAAGCGAATAGTTTTCTAGAAGTTTTAGAGCAAATTTCACAAATTGCACCGCTAGATAAACCAGTGCTGGTAATAGGTGAGCGAGGCACAGGTAAAGAGCTTATTGCCGCGCGACTTCACTTCTTATCTAAGCGCTGGGATCAGAACTATATTAAGCTTAATTGTGCTGCCTTAAGTGAAAGCCTATTGGAGAGTGAATTATTCGGTTATGAAGCAGGTGCGTTCACCGGTGCCTCAAAACGTCGTGAAGGTCGCTTTGAAGTGGCCCACAACGGCACCTTATTTCTTGATGAACTGGCTAATACTTCTGGCCTTATTCAGGAGAAGCTACTGCGCGTTGTCGAATATGGCGAATTTGAGCGCGTTGGCGGAAGCAAGTCAGTAAAAACTGACGTACGCCTTATTGCAGCTACAAACGAAGACTTACCCGCGCTTGCCGATGCAGGTGAATTTCGTGCAGACTTACTCGACCGACTTGCCTTTGACGTAATTACCATTCCTCCGCTACGCGAGCGTAGGGAAGATATCATGATGTTGGCAGAAAACTTTGCTATTAATATGGCCCGTGAAATGGAAATGGAATTATTCAGCGGCTTTACAGAGAAGGCGAAGCGGACCCTTCTTGACTACGATTGGCCAGGCAATATACGTGAACTAAAGAACGTGGTCGAACGTGCAGTTTATCGAACAAATAATCCTCATTTGCCCGTACATGAAATCGTTCTTGACCCCTTTGAGTCAGCTTATCGCCCGAAAGGTAGAGTGAAGACCAATGACAGAGTGAATACGCCCGACTCACCCATTACTCAGTCCCCTTCAGAGCCCGCTGCCACCAATGAACGCATTGAAAGTGCAGACATTACGCCACTGGCACCAGTGAAAAAGCCAGAAATTGTTGAATATCCCATAGATTTGAAAGAACGTTCTCAACAACATGAGATAGATATGATAAAACAGGCACTTGCTGACAGTCAGTTTAATCAGAAGAAGACTGCTGAAAAATTGAGCCTGACGTATCATCAGCTGCGAGGCTATCTCAAAAAATATAACTTATTAGATTCTTCCGCGGAAAGCGTCGAGGCGTAAAGCATGTCCCATGGTTTGGTAAAGCGTTTGTCATTATGTATATGTACAGCGCTTCTTGTTGCATCCTGTGCTAAGCAGAACAAACAAGCGTTTTACAATACGGGTATTATATACTGCTCTGAAAGCAATCCAGTTACCTTCAATCCGCAGCTAGATACATCAAGTACAACGTCAGATGCATCTTCACACCAACTCTACGACAGATTGCTTGATTTCGACCCTGAGTCTGGCCGCATCGTGCCTAGTTTGGCGAGTAGCTGGTTAGTGAGTGATGACGGTCTTACCTACGCTTTTCAACTGAGAAAGGATGTATGGTTTCACAATACGCGCTACTTCACGCCAACACGAAACTTTAACGCCGACGATGTTATCTTCAGTATAGACAGATGGCGCCTACGCTCCCATCCATACCACTACGTATCTGGTGGGCGCTATCCCTACTTCGAAAGCATAGGCCTTGCACAAAATATCGCGTCGGTAGAGCGCGTAAACGGCTACCGCGTTGAAATTACACTTAAGCGCAGGGATAGCTCATTTTTGGCAAATCTAGCAACCGATTTCGCCGTTATCTTATCAGAAGAATATGCTAACCAGCTGGCACAGACCGGCACGCCGGGCAAAATCGATGAGCTTCCAGTAGGTACTGGCCCCTTTAAATTCGATAGCTATCGCAAAGACCATTTCATTAAGTTCCTGCGCCACGACAACTATTGGCGTGACCAAATGGAAGATGCGCCTACAAGTGATGAAGCCCTAAGCTATAACAATACTGTAGAGAGTGCCAACCAAGAAGTTGAAAATGGCCAAGGTGGCGAAGATACTGTTCAAGATGGTACAGCACAAAACGGTAACGAAACGCGCCCTGTTGTAGAGCAACTTATATTCGACATTACGCCAAGAAGCTCACTGAGGCTGGCTAAATTAATGACCGGTGAATGTGACGCTACCGCTTTTCCTGCACAGACTGAACTTGAAGTGATTCGGGCAAAAGAAGATCTGACGCTAGCGGAAAAACCAGGACTAAACATTGGATTTTGGGCGTTTAACACTCAACGCCCTCCTTTTGATAACCCAGATGTAAGACGTGCGCTAGCGGCCGCAATCGATAAGAACACATTGCTAGAAGCGGTGTATTTTGACAGTGCTACTAGAGCTAAGACCCTGCTGCCTGCGGCAAGCTGGGCGTTTCAAAATGACGCAGATGACACCGCCTACAATCCAGTTCTTGCGCGCAAATTATTAGCTGACGCCGGTGTTAAGGCCGGCTTTTCTATGACGATATGGGCTATGCCTGTTGAACGTTCTTACAATCCTAACGCAACAAAGATGGCCGAGCTCATTCAGCGTTATTTGCGTGATGTAGGCGTAGAAGCAACCATTGTCAGTTACGATTGGACTACCTTCAGACGCCATCTTCAGGAAGGCCTGCACGACTCGGTATTAATTGGTTGGTCTGCCGACAATGGAGACCCAGATAACTTCTATCGTCCGCTATTGAGCTGTGGCGCTATACCCTCAGGTACAAATCGCGCCATGTGGTGCAGTGAAGACTATGATAAGTTACTCAACGACGCTCTTCAGACAGATGATATTGAAGAGCGCACAGCCATATACCGGCAAGTTAACCGATTATTATACGAACGCCTTCCTCTTGTTCCCATCGCACATGCCTACCGCTATCAGGCATACAGAAATGAACTAGAAGGAATGACCATTAATCCCTTTGGCGGTGTACGCTTTGGTGGAGTAAAAAAAGCACTGTGATCCAGATCCTCGTAAGATACTGCACTTTATTTATATTAACGCTTTTGGTGTTAACGATTATGTCGTTTTCACTCGCCTACCTTTTTCCAGGCGATACACTTGAAAACCTAACAGGACTCGTGCCGCAAAATGAAATTCAACGCGCGGCATTGGAGCGGCAATTTAAACTAGATCAGCCCTATATTTTCCAGTTTTTCTATTATGTAGGCAATTTGCTCACTGGTGACTGGGGATACAGCTTTACGTCAGGTCTGCCGTTAAGAGAAGAGGTAGGTATTGCGATGCCAGCCACAATAGAACTGGCAACCTATGCCATGTTGATGGCGTTATTCATTGGAATACCACTTGGTTATTATGCGGGGATTCGCAGCTATTCAACGTCTGATCACCTAATAAATAGTGCGAGTATAACGACCTATTCTTTTCCTGTTTTTTGGTTTGCGCTCCTGCTTATATTGGTTTTCAGTTTGCAGCTAGACGCTGCACCGCTGTCGGGTCGTATCAGTTTGCTTTATAACATCGAACCCGTGTCAGGCTTTATTCTCATTGATATTTTATTGTCCGACGTAGAAAACAAGACCTTAGCCTTCAAAGATGCGTTATCGCACTTAGCATTACCTACGTTTGCCATTGGTGCTATCGCCACCGCTTCGATGATACGTATAACAAGACGTTCTGTTATAGACGTGAAACACCGTCCCTATATCGCTGCAGCAATATCTAGAGGCCTTTCAAGTTGGCAGATATTCTTTCGTCATATTCTGCGTAACGCGTTACTGCCCATTTTACCGCTAATGGCGATACAAATTACAACATTAATAACGAACGCGATGATTGTCGAAACCTTGTTTTCTTGGCCGGGGATCGGTAATTGGCTGATTCAAGCTATTTATCAACGAGATTACCCTGCCCTTAGAATTGGTATGATGGCAGTATCCACGGTGGTAATTACACTCACGATTCTGGTTGATTTGTTTAACCGAATGATTGACCCAAGCAGAGAGAAATACGAACGTGCCACAGTTTAGTTTATACGACGAAGAATTCCATCCGTCGCCGTGGCAACGGACTTGGGCATCATTTAAAGCGAGCCACATCGCCATGCTGGGCCTGATTATGCTGGCATTGTTTGTTGTGTGTGCGCTGTTCGCACCAATCATCACTCCCTATGATGCCGTGGAACAAAATATCGACGGACTGTTAATACCGCCTAGCTGGTTAGCTAATGGCTCTATATCGCACCTTTTCGGTACTGATGCGTTGGGTCGAGACCTATTTACCCGCATAATTTATGGGTGTCGCATCACACTAGGCTCCGCATTCATTACTGTTGTGCTTGCCATGTTAGTTGGCGTTAGCCTTGGGACCTTTGCTGGCATGCTGCGAGGTGTTCGCTCAAGTATCGTCAACCACTTACTCGATGCACTTATGGCCATTCCCACGCTACTTATTGCGATTATTATCGTTGCAATATTGGGTACCGGTTTGGTTAACAGCATGTGGGCAATTACCCTTGCGCTTATTCCACAGTTTGTTCACCACACAAGAAGTTTTGTGCGCGCCGAAATGAAAAAAGAATATATAGTGGCGTCTAAATTGGACGGTGCCAGTAGATGGCAACTTTTTGCTCATTCTATATTACCCAACATGACCGAAATGCTGGTTGTACAGGGCACGCTTGCACTTTCTATTGCAGTTATCGACATATCTGCACTTGGCTTTCTGAATTTAGGCGCACAGTCACCGCTTCCTGAACTTGGTGTTATTCTAGCTGATGGGCTAGATGTTGCTTATCTAGCACCGTGGAACGTTGCCGTCCCCGGCATGGCAATATTCTTCATGGTGCTATCTATCAACATTGTGGGTGACGGTTTGCGTTCAGCACTTAGAAAAAGAGTGAGTCATTAATATGCCAATGCTTGATATTAAAAACCTCACCTTGGAGATGCAGAGCAGCGATGGCGCAATTAAAGCGCTGGATAAGGTTAACCTGTCGGTTAGCAGCGGGGAAATTCGCGCACTGGTAGGAGAGTCTGGCTCAGGCAAAAGCTTGATCGTGTCCGCCATTTGCGGAGCCCTTCCTAGCCAATGGAATTTAACGGCTGACCGCATGAGTTGGAATGGTGAAAACCTGCTGAGCATGTCTGTGCAGCAGCGTCGTGAGGTAATGCGCCGAGAAATAGCGGTCGTGTTCCAAAACCCACAGGCGAGTTTAGACCCATCGGCAACTCTTGGAGAGCAGTTGGAAGAGAGCATTCCCGATGAATTTGTTGAAGGGAGCTGGTTCTGGCAACGAGCACAACATCGCAAAAAGATCGCAATAAGCACCGTTCACAAAGTAGGAATAAAGCACCACAAGCATTATTTAAGCGCTTTTCCTCATCAAATACCGGCTGACATAGGTCAAAAATTCATGATTGCGATGGCCTTGGTTTCACAGCCTAAATTGCTCATCGCCGATGACCCAACTCGGGGAATGGAGCCTACAACAAAAACACAAATTCTGAAGCTCTTCACGCGTTTGAATCAGACGCGCTCGCTCTCGATCTTGTTTGTTAGTCACGACCTACTGGCAATTGCAAGTATGTCTCATTCTATGACGGTGTTGTATGCAGGGCAGACTGTAGAATCAGGTAGAATGAAGCACATTAAGAAGCGCCCTCTGCACCCTTACACAAAAGCATTGCTAGACAGTGCGCCGAGCTTCAGAAAAGATTTACCACCGAAATCGCTGCTACCCACGCTTAGTGGCTCTATTCCCACACTACAGCATTTGCCTATTGGTTGCCGATTAGGTCCGCGTTGCCCTCGTGCTCAGCGCGCCTGTGTACAAACGCCAGCCGTGCGTAAAATTCACGATCACAATTACAGCTGTCACTTCCCTCTACATATGGAGAAGCTGTAATGGATATCATGCAGGTTAAAGATCTCACGTTTATTCATAACGAAAGGAAACGTTGGCTAAAACGCCCTGAAGTATTTCAACTTGGCCCAGTGAACTTAAGCGTAAAGCGCGGTGAAACCATTGCAATTATTGGTGAAAACCGTTCAGGTAAATCCTTGCTAGCTAAGCTCTTGGTAGGTGCACTGCCTGCTGATGCAGGTGAAATTGAAATTAACACGCACAAATATTTAGCCAAATACCAGTCTAAAGATAGCCAGCAAAAACGTACCCATGACATTCGTATGATCTTGCAGCATAGCTCCGAGTCGATGAATCCATCGGTTCCTGTGGGAAAAATTTTGGATGAGCCATTGCGTTTGAATACAGGCCTAAGCGAAGCAGAACGCAAACCAATTATAGAAGATATGTTGGTGAAGGTAGGCCTCTTGCGCGAACACTATTACTTTTATCGACATATGCTTTCTGATGGACAGCAGCAGCGCGTAGCGCTAGCCAGAGCCATTGTGTTAAAGCCCAAAGTGTTAGTGGCTGATGAACCCTTTGCAGCGTTAGACCCTTCCATTCGTTCGCAAACGGTGAATCTTATATTGAAGCTTCAGCAAGAACTTGGCTTGGCGTTTATCTTTATTAGTCACAACTTGGGTATTGTACGACACATTGCAGACAGGATTATTGTGATGGAAGGCGGTGAAATTGTAGAAGAAGGCAAGACCGAAACTATCTTTAGGTGGCCGCAGCATACGCGCACTAAAAAACTCGTTACCGCCTACCAATCACTGGTACCACAAAACACAATTCGAGAATAAAGAGCTTATCGTTTGGGTACTGTTTTCTTTGAGAAGCGCACTTACGTACCGAACTGGCACGCTCGACTCGTCACAAAAAGAAAACCCTAGAAAGCCTTTTTTTGAACAAACGCCATGCAATAAAAAAGGGGCAAATAAATTGCCCCTTGTACAGCAATGCATTTGTGCATTCTAGCCAACCAGAGCCAATAGAATACCTGCGGCAACCGCACTACCTAGCACGCCAGCCACGTTAGGCCCCATCGCATGCATAAGTAAGAAGTTATGAGGGTTAGCTTCTAGCCCAACTTTGTTCACCACTCTGGCTGCCATCGGCACAGCAGAGACGCCAGCTGCGCCAATCAGTGGATTTATACTGCCACCCGACAGCTTACTCATTAGCTTGGCCATGAGTACGCCTGCGGCAGTGCCTATACCAAACGCGATAGCCCCAAGCCCCAAAATACCTAAAGTCTCGACCGTAAGGAATGCTTCAGCTGATAACTTTGATCCTACTGCTAAACCAAGGAAAATGGTGACCGTATTGATGAGCTCGTTTTGGGCTGTTTTACTCAATCTGTCTACCACGCCACACTCTTTCATTAAGTTACCGAAGCAGAACATGCCGACAAGCGGCGTAGCGGCAGGTAAAAACAAGATAGTCATAAACAGCACTGCGAGCGGGAAAATAATCTTCTCTCGCTTTGACACAGGCCGTAGTTGACCCATTTTTATCTCGCGCTCTTCTTTTGTGGTCAGCGCTTTCATGATGGGCGGCTGGATAATAGGCACCAACGCCATATAAGAGTATGCAGCGACTGCAATCGCACCAAGCAAATCAGGTGCAAGGCGTGAGGCGAGGAAAATGGCAGTAGGCCCATCCGCGCCACCTATAATAGCAATGGCGCTTGCATCCTTTAATGTGAACTCAAAGCCAGGTATAAGGTTCAGCGCTATAGCGCCAAACAAGGTAGCGAAAATACCGAACTGCGCAGCCGCGCCAAGTAACAGCATTTTGGGGTTAGCAATAAGCGCACTGAAATCCGTCATTGCGCCTACGCCCATAAAGATGAGCAGAGGAAATACCCCTGTATCAATGCCGATTTTATAAATGTAGTGAAGTAAGCCCCCCGCTTCTGAAAAACCAGCAATAGGGATATTAGTAAGCAATGCACCAAAACCAATAGGCAATAAAAGCAGTGGCTCAAACTTTTTAACAATGGCCAAGTACAGCAAGCCAAAACCTACTGCCATCATTATAAGCTGGCCGGCCTCAAAATGCGCGAGCGCGGTACTATCCCAAAGTACCATTAACTTATCCATGTACTACCCCAATAAGATTAACGGTTGGCCACTGGTTACGGCATCGCCCTCACCTACGGTAATGTCGGTGACCGTACCGGTGTATGCGGAGCGGATCTCTGTCTCCATTTTCATGGCTTCTAAGATCATCACCACATCGCCTTCTGACACGCTGTCGCCGTTTCTCACCAAGACTTTGAAGACGTTACCTGCAAGCGGTGCATCGATAGACTGTGAAGCGGTAGAGTCTGATGGCGCAGCGCTGTTGGTTTGAGGCTGTGCTTGCGTCTGAGAGCCACTAGCAGGTGTAACGCTCGTCAGCGTACCTGAAGGTGCCACTTCTACGCGATACACTCTTCCATCTACGTTTACGTCGTAAGTTTCACTCGCGGTAGCCCCTTGTGAGCTTGACTTGGCTTCAGCAGGCTTAGGCGCACTCGAGCTTTGCGACTCTTGCGCGCTAGGTGCAGGTTCAAACGCATCAGGGTTGCCGCGGTTTTCGATAAACTTTAGGCCTATCTGCGGGAATAAGGCATAAGTCAAAACATCATCAATTTTATCGTCTGACAGCGATAGTTGCTTTTTCTCAGCCAGTTCATCAAGCTCTTTACTCAGTGTATCCAGCTCTGGTGCAATATTGTCAGCAGGGCGACATGTCACGGGCTCTGCGCCATCAAGCACACGCGCCTGCAACTCCTTGTTTACTGGTGCTGCGGTAGCGCCATATTCACCTTTAAGAACGCCTGCGGTTTCTTTTGTAATGCTTTTGTAACGCTCGCCGGTGAGTACGTTAAGCACTGACTGCGTGCCCACGATTTGTGAGGTTGGCGTAACAAGAGGAATGAACCCAAGATCTTCCCTTACCCGTGGAATTTCTTTTAACACTTCTTCGAATTTATCTTCAGCGCCCTGCTCTTTAAGCTGACTTTCCATGTTGGTTAGCATACCGCCTGGCACTTGCGCCAAAAGAATACGTGCATCTACCCCCTTGAGACGACCCTCGAACTTACTGTACTTCTTTCTTACTTCCCTGAAGTAACTGGCGATTTCTTCTAGTTCTGGCAGTGCAATACCCGTATCGCGCTCTGTACCTTCCACGATAGAAACCATGGTCTCTGTTGCACTATGGCCGTAAGTCATGCTCATTGAAGAAATAGCCGTGTCCAGCATATCAATACCGGCATCGATAGCTTTTTGATACGTCGCCGTACTCAACCCTGTTGTGGCATGGCACTGCATGGCAATAGGTACATCAACCGTTTCTTTTAATCCGGTAATCAATGCCTCGCACTCGTACGGTTTTAAAAGCCCAGCCATATCTTTTACGCAGATAGAATGAACCCCTAGGTCTTCAAGCTGTTTCGCCATTTCGAGCCAAAGCTTAAGATTGTGCACAGGGCTTACCGTATAAGAAATTGTCCCTTGCGCGTGAGCGCCACTGTCTATGGTCGCTTTTATTGCGGTTTTCAAATTCCTAATGTCATTCATGGCATCAAAAATTCTAAATACATCTACGCCACTTTCGTGAGCACGCTCTACAAAGCGAGTGACAACATCGTCAGCATAATGGCGGTAACCCAATAGGTTTTGACCACGCAACAGCATTTGCTGTTTCGTGTTAGGCATGGCTGCTTTTAGCTTTCTGATGCGCTCCCAAGGGTCTTCCCCTAAATAACGAATACAGGCATCAAATGTAGCACCACCCCAAGATTCAACTGACCAAAAGCCAGCTTTATCTAGTTTTTCCGCTATGGGAAGCATATCTTCAATACGCATGCGCGTAGCAAGAAGGGATTGGTGGGCATCACGCAGAACCAGCTCGGTAAGGGCCAGAGGCTTAGACATGGTAACTCCTGATTAGACTTTATTTTTTAGAATTTTGGCGATGGGTATGAATTGCGGCAGAAATAGCCGCGATAAAGTTTCCGTCTATTCCTGGTTGTACCGCTTGATTGTTTCGACTCAAATTAGCTGAAGGCCCTTTTAAATGAGCTGAAGGCTCTGCTATTTCACCGGGAAAAGCTTCACAAAATCGGGCAATGAGATGAATACCCACAATAAGAAGCCCTAAGAATGAGAAAACAAATATCATTCCTATAAGCATAAGAGAACCCGCTTCAAAGAGCAGGCTAGCGACGGATCCCGAATTCATATTCAATCCTGTTGTTATTTTGTACCTGAATAAGTATCACGTGGTTTTTCAAAACACAACAAAGCAGCATAAAAAAACACTTTAAAATGAATAAAACCCGCCAAAATGAAACTTAATGCATTATTTCTTAATAAATTTGCAACAAAAGCATATTTTAGGAATTAGCATAAGCGTTGCCGATGCCAGCAATCTACGTTTACGTTCATTTATACTCACACCTTAATGAAAGCCTATATTTTCCGTAAAGTCACTGTCTAGCTGTTTAGCGAAATCTTTCGCATGCACCGCCATAAAAGTTATAAAACAGCTATTTGCGAACGAAGTAGTATTTTCCGTGGCGTCGCCCGATTTAACCACAACATAGATATGCATACTTGACGCTCCAGTGTGTACCAACGATGCGGTTATTTCTACGAGTTGACCTACCTTTATTGGCTTTATAAAGCGAATACCGTTCGATGAAACTGTAACGCAATAGCATTTCGACCACTGCGCGGCACAGGCATAGGCTGCTTGGTCAATCCATTTCATTAAGCTGTTATAGAGAGCATGCCACCGTGAACGTTACCGCCAAAGTTTACGTCGGTAGGTTCTGCTAAAAATCGAAAAGTAGTAGATGGATGTGCCATAGCGTACCTCGCGCTTTACTGCTGTTAAACACATTAAGTTTAGCTTAAATTTTAAACAGCGCGCTTAGACGAAAGTGGAGAGAACAAAAATAAAAGGAGTAAAAATGAAAAAACCCACCTAAAAAGGTGGGTTTTTCAATATGGCGCGTGTGGAAGGATTCGAACCTCCGACCGCCTGGTTCGTAGCCAGGTACTCTATCCAGCTGAGCTACACACGCGTAAACTTGTGTACTTTTGAATTCTACCTCAAAAGGTGACGCTTTAAAATAAGTGGCGCGTGTGGAAGGATTCGAACCTCCGACCGCCTGGTTCGTAGCCAGGTACTCTATCCAGCTGAGCTACACACGCGCAAAACTTGTTGTTGGCCGTCACTGCCAACGAATAATGGCGGAGAGGGAGGGATTCGAACCCTCGATACGCGTATATGCGTATGGTTCCTTAGCAGGGAACTGGTTTCAGCCACTCACCCACCTCTCCTTGACTGCGGGGTGCATTTTACGGATTCATTGGCCTGAGTCAAACCTTTTTTATAAAGAAATTGTTCACCCGCTGCCATTTTAAACGATTCGAGCAAAAAACCAGTAATTTGTTCGCAATACAAGCAATTAAACCGAATTTTATTTAACGATGCTCGTTAATTTGCATTCGAATATGCGCAGCTTCATTGCAGTTTTAACTGACCCGCCTTAATAATTTAGTCAATTTTTCAAAAATAATATCAAAAAGTTTTGAATTTATTTGTTCATAACCAAGTACGCTGATTCGTATTACTTACTTAAGTTATTTAAAAACGCTCCAAAATCTCAAATAAAGCGGTATATGTCTCTATTTAAAAATCGTCCACCCAGAAGGCATTGTGCTAGAAAAAAGCTGTGCACGACCCAGAGACTTAACTTGGTCGTTAGCGCGAGACATCACAACGTCATTTCTGGCGAAATAGAACAGAAACAATAGACTTGCGCTAAAGCCCGATAAGATTTACTCACTTAAAACAAAAAAGGCCAGCGTAAGCTGACCTTTTCCAATGAAGCGTATAATGCAATTATTCTGCAGAGCCTGGCTGACCGCCTTTTTCTGCTTGAATGCGCATGTATATCTCTTCACGGTGCACAGAAACTTCTTTTGGTGCATTCACACCGATACGTACCTGATTCCCTTTTACACCTAGTACGGTAACGGTTACATCGTCACCAACCATAAGCGTTTCACCAACTCGACGAGTCAAAATAAGCATTCGCTTGCTCCTGTTCCTTAATACTGAACATCATCCATTAAGATTTGCCAACCCATCGGCACGACCCGATGGAAGCGACAGTGATTCCATGTTTCTGCGTCACTTCAAAAACTCACTGTTATACACAAAAATAATTATAGCTTATCTTGTAACCAAGCGTTAACCGAATCTAGCGCCTGGCCCAAGTTTTCAGGCTGGTCACCGCCTGCCTGTGCCATATCTGGACGACCGCCCCCTTTGCCACCTACTTGTGATGCAACAAAGTTAACTAGCTCGCCCGCTTTAACTTTACTAGTGAGGTTTTTAGTAACGCCAGCAATAAGATTCACTTTCGCGTCATTAGCCACACCTAATACTACGATCCCTTCACCAATTCGGTTTTTAATGTCATCCATCATTGAACGCAATGACTTCGCTTCAACACCTTCCAAATTCGCAATAAGAACTTTAACGCCATTTATCTCTACTGCATTACTAAGCATATCAGCACCTTGCTGACTCGCCAATTTTTGTTTCGCAGAATTGAGTGCTTTTTCTAGTTCTTTAGTCTGATTTTGTAGAGAAACTACGCGATCAAGTACATTTTGGCTGTCTGTTTTCAATAACGCAGACAATGAAGACAGTGTCGCTTGTTGGGTTTGCACGACTTCAAGTGCATGCTCGCCAGTAACTGCTTCGATACGTCGAACGCCCGATGCAATACCCGCTTCACTGGTAATTTTAAACAAGCCAATATCACCAGTACGTGTAACGTGAGTACCACCACATAGCTCAACAGAGAATGGCCCCATGGTTACCACGCGAACTTTTTCGTCGTACTTTTCACCAAATAGCGCCATTGCGCCTGATGCTTTGGCTTCATCCAAATCCATTAGTTCAGTTGCTAACGTGTGGTTTGCACGTATTTCTTGGTTAACTCGTCTTTCAATCTCAGCAAGTTGCTCAGCCGTTACTGCCTCAAAATGCGAGAAGTCAAAACGCATGCGCGGCGCTTCAACCAATGAACCTTTCTGAGTTACGTGCTCACCTAAAATTTCACGCAGTGCTGCATGAAGTAAATGCGTTGCGCTGTGGTTCTTTTTAATGGCTTCACGATTTGCTGCATCAATCGCTGCGGTTGCCGTATCACCTTTAGATACCGAACCTTTAGCAATACCTTTGTGTGCAAACGCATTACCCATTTTTTGGGTGTCAGTAACGATGAATTCACCGTTTGCCACGCGAAGCACACCTTTGTCACCTGCCTGACCACCGCTTTCAGCGTAGAACGGTGTGCTGTCTAATACCACAACGCCTTCTTGACCGTCTTCAAGCTTCTCAACAAACGCATTGTCGGCAATAAGTTCAACCACATTCGCCTGGCCTTCTACATCGGTGTACCCAGTAAATGAGGTTGTGTGGTCAATGGCGAGTTTACTATTGTAGTCTGCACCAAAGTTGCTAGCCTGCTGTGCACGGGCACGTTGTGCTTGCATAGCAGCTTCAAAACCTTCTTCGTCAATCTTAAGGTCGTGCTCACGCGCTACATCATTGGTTAAGTCAGTAGGGAAACCATAGGTGTCGTAAAGCTTGAACACTACGTCACCCGGCACTGTGTCGCCTTCTAGAGTTTCTAGTGTATCGTTTAGGATAGCCATACCACGGGCTAACGTTTTGCTAAACTGCTCTTCTTCAACACGTAGTACTTTTTCAATTACCGGTAGCTGGTCTACAAGTTCTGGATACGCTTCACCCATTTCTTTGGCAAGTGATGCTACAAGCTTATAGAAGAAAATATCGTTTGCGCCAAGTTGATAGCCGTGGCGGACAGCGCGACGAATAATGCGACGTAATACGTATCCGCGCCCTTCATTTGATGGCATAACGCCATCGCAAATTAAGAAGCTGCACGAACGAATGTGATCGGCGATGACCCGTAGCGATTTATTTTCTAAATCTTCGCTTCCAACAATTGATGCTGCTGATTTGATCAAGTTTTGGAAAAGGTCGATCTCGTAGTTGCTGTGCACGTTCTGCAAGATAGCGGAAATACGTTCTAGGCCCATACCGGTATCGATTGAAGGCTTAGGGAGTGGCTCCATGGTACCGTCAGCTTGTTTGTTAAACTGCATAAATACCAGGTTCCAAATTTCGATAAAGCGGTCGCCGTCTTCTTCTGGTGTTCCCGGAGGACCTCCCCAAATGTGCGCACCGTGATCGTAAAAGATTTCAGAACAAGGACCACATGGACCGGTATCGCCCATAGACCAGAAGTTATCTGACGTACTAATGCGAATAATCTTTTCTTTTGGAACACCAATATGGTTTTCCCAGATGTCGAAAGCTTCGTCATCTTCAGAATAAACGGTGACTAAGAGCTTTTCTTTTGGCAAACCAATTTCTTTGGTAAGGAAATTCCACGCAAACTCTATCGCTTCTTTTTTGAAATAATCGCCAAAGCTGAAATTACCCAGCATTTCAAAAAAGGTATGGTGACGCGCAGTGTAACCTACGTTCTCAAGGTCGTTATGCTTACCACCTGCGCGAACGCAGCGCTGTGACGATACCGCACGGGTATAGCTGCGTTTTTCCGCACCTAAAAAACAGTCTTTAAACTGGTTCATGCCCGCGTTGGTAAAAAGAAGTGTGGGATCATCTGCCGGAACCAGTGACGAGCTCGCCACCGCTTGGTGGCCATGGCTTTTAAAATAATCGATAAACTTGTTACGTAAGTCAGCAGTTGATAATGTCATTGAAAACCTAACTTCCTTTATTCTATTTTTGAAACGTGCGATTTGCCTGTTCTAATGAGCTTTATAATCGGGGCAGTTTGCGAATACGCAATACGCTTATCCTCGCTATAATTCTCTGGATAATTAAAATGCACACAAATTTGCGCAACAATACCATGGATAACGCAATTTTGTTAAGTGTAACGGGGAGAAGATAGGCTCAAATTTCACTTTAAGTAGACGAAAATAGCCAGTATTCATAAAACGAATCGCCAACGGCATCTATTTGTCGGTAAACATGAGCATAAACCAGCCGTTTTAGCTAGATTCGTTTGCGCTTACAGCATATTCAATGTGATCTTGGTAAAAGCCACGATATTGAAGAAATTGTTTCTGCTTTTGTCTCAACGCGAATTCGGTTTCATAAAACTCGCCAAACTTTTTCTCTTTTACTTTTTTAGCACTTTCAAACCAGTCAGCGTCAATCTCTCTCATTGCGTGTTCTGCAGTACTTTCATCTACACCGTATTGCTGTAAGTCTAATTTAATTGCGCGGGGTCCCTTCCCTTTTAAATACAGTGCGCGAGCTCGGCTTTCTGCAAATCTAGCATCGCTTTGGATATCAGCATCTTTGAATTCCTCCAGAATAGGCATGAAAGCATCACTCGCTATTCCCTTCTGCTGCAACTTTCGCATAATCTCGTTAAAGCTATGCTCTCGTCGTGCCAGCATGCGAGTAATCGCGTCGGTAATGATTTTTCGGTCGAACTCTGACATTTTTGTAAACTTACTCTTCTGTATTAAACGTAGAAACCGCGTTATTTTAGCGTTAATTACTCGTACATTGCGACTATCTAGCGTTTTACGCACTTAACCTCTACATGATGTAAACTGCATGACAGCATCCAACTATCGCATAACAATAATAGATTCGATTGAACAGATCTCTAAAGAGCGCTGGCAATACCTCGCAAAAGAATCGGGTCCTTTCGTTTCTTATGAATTTTTACATGCGCTAGAACGCAGCGGCTCGTGCAGCAATGAATCTGGGTGGCAGCCTTGCCATATTGCTATAGCGAAAGGTCAGCATGAGGCTGTTAATCTCGTTATTCCCGGCTACCTGAAAACTCACAGCTACGGTGAATACGTGTTTGACCACGCATGGGCTAATGCTTATGCACAGCACGGTCTCGACTATTATCCTAAATGGATATCGGCCATCCCCTTCACGCCTGTAACAGGCTCTAGACTACTTTCTGATGGGCACATTGCGCTTACTCCGTCACTTTTAAGTGAACTGGAAAATACATTGACAGCGCATGTAGAGTCCGTTTTTGGTGAGGCTTTATCTTCTTTTCATTGGCTATTTCCCAATGAAAGCACCTCAGCTCAACTTATTGGTAAAGACGAGCCTGAGGCCTGTGAATTAGCCGATGATTTGCCTAATGACCAATTCAAAGTTCAACCCAGTATTCCCAACCACTACCTGACCCGATACGCGGTTCAGTTTCAGTGGCATAACTACGGTTATGGTGATTTCGACGATTTTCTTAACGCGCTTACTTCCCGCAAAAGAAAAGATATCAAGAAAAGTCGACGTAAACTGAACGAGCAAGGCGTCCGCTTCACCCATCATACCGGCAGTGAGATTAGTCCAGAGACACTGCAGTTTTTCACAAAGTGTTACAAAGTAACCTATTTAAAACGAAGCGGTCACGTGGGATATTTGAACGATGCGTTCTTTGAGCAGCTAGTCGAGAGCATGAGCGATAACATGCTTATAGTTACGGCAATAGAGAATGAGGTAGCAGTAGCCAGCGCCCTCTTTTTCTATGATGAGACAGGACTGTATGGCAGATACTGGGGAGCACTGAAAGAAATAGACGGGCTACATTTTGCCTGCTGTTATTTTGAAGGCATTGAATTCGCCATTGAGAAAAAGCTATCGCTTTTTAATCCCGGCACCCAAGGTGAACATAAAATACTTCGAGGCTTCGAGCCCATTTATTGCCGTTCTCATCACAAATTACAACATCCGTCGTTTCACACTGCTGTAGCAGACTTTTTACAGCGAGAAACGCCACATATCGCAAGCTATTTTAATCAGGCACGGAATGCTTTACCGTTTAACAAGGAATTTGTGCCTACTTTAAAAACAACGAGTGTCACTGCACCTAACGACGACACTTATAATCACAACGAGAAAAACGATGAAATATAAACTTCTTGCCGTAGCGATTACGGCATCTTTGGGACTTGCTGGTTGCGGTCAGCCTGAACAAGCCCAAGAACAAACCAGCAATGTTGAAGCGCCAGAAATGAAGGGCGAAGCGGAACTAGGCTCTTTTGGCGTAGACTTGACCGCTCGTAATGAAGCGGTAAAACCTGGTGATGACTTCTTCATGTACGCGAGCGGTACATGGTACGACAACTACGAGCTGCCCGCTGACAAAACTCGCTACGGCGCGTTTACGGGTCTTGCAGAGCGTAGTGAAGAGCAAGTTAAAAACATCATTGATGGGCTAATGGAAAAGTCTTCTCTAAATGCAGAAGAAAAGCTTGTTCACGACTTTTTCGTTGCTTATATGGATACCGATACTATCAACGAAAAAGGTATTGAGCCAATTAAAGACGTACTCACGTCTATCGATAGCATTGAAAACAAAACTGACCTAACCAAAGCATTTGGTAACAGCTGGTTAGTAGGCTCAACCACGCCAATTGGCGGCGGTATGTGGTACAACCGCCTTGACCCAAATGAATACCAATTAAGTGTTGGTGTTGGTGGTTTAGGCCTTCCTGATCGCGACTACTACCTGAGCGATAGCGAACGTTTTGTTAAAATTCGTGAAGCTTATGTAGCGCACATCGAGCAGATGCTAAATTTTGCAGGCGAAGAAAACGCAGCTGAAAAAGCGGCGAACATTCTTGCCCTTGAAACACAAATTGCAGAAATTCAGTGGCCTCGCGAAAAACGCCGTGACCGCGATCTTACTCTCAACCAGATTGAACGTAGCAAGCTGTCTGACGAGTACCCTGGCTTTGATTGGGATACGTATTTTGCTCAAACCGGTTATAAGGTACCTGAGCTAAATATTACACAGCCTGAGCCAGTAAAAGACGTTATTAAAATTATTAACGAAGCTGATCTCGCTGATTGGAAGTCGTACTTGAAATATCACACTATTTCAAACAATGCGGATTTCCTTTCTGAAGATATCTACCTAGCCAACTTTGACTTCTTTGGTCGTACACTAAGCGGTCAGCAAGAGCCTCGTCCTCGTTGGAAGCGCGCAGTGAGCCAAATGTCTGGTACTGAGTCACTTGGTTTTGCTATCGGCAAGATTTACGTAAACGAATACTTCCCAGAAAGCTCAAAAGAGCAGATGGCGGAGCTGGTTGAGAACTTGCGTACAGCACTAGGTGAGCGTATTGAAAACCTAGACTGGATGAGCGAAGAAACCAAGGTAAATGCCAAAGAAAAGCTAATGGCATTTAACCCTAAAATTGGCTACCCAGACGAATGGCAGTCTTTCGACGGCGTAACCATCAGCGACAAAGACTTAGTAGGCAATGTTCGAAACCTACGCACATTCTTCCAAGACCAATCGGTAGAACGTGAGCTAGAGAAAACGGATCGCAATCGCTGGGGTATGACACCGCAGCGCGTTAACGCCTACTACAATAGCTCGTTCAACGAAATTGTATTCCCAGCGGCTATTTTGCAACCACCATTCTTTGATCCAAACGCCGACGCAGCAGTTAACTACGGTGCAATCGGTGCGGTAATTGGTCACGAAATGGGACATGGTTTTGACGATCAAGGCTCGAAGTCAGATGCAAACGGTATTCAGCGCAATTGGTGGACCGATGCTGACCGCGCAGCGTTTGAAGAAAAAGCGGATATGCTAGCCGAGCAATACAGCCAGTACGAGCCTATCGAAGGTAACTTCGTAAATGGTCGCAACAGCTTGGGTGAAAACATTGGTGACGTGGGTGGTCTAGCCATGGCTTACCACGCCTACAAACTTAGCCTTAACGGCAAAGAAGCGCCGGTAATTGACGGCCTAACAGGCGATCAGCGTTTCTTCCTTGCATGGGCACAAGTGTGGAAAGAAAAACGCACTGAAGAAAGCATGCTGAATCAACTTCGCGCAGGTACACACGCGCCAGGTCGTTATCGTGCACAAGCTCCAAGAAACCATGATGCATGGTATGAAGCGTTTGACGTGAAACCAGGTGATGCACTTTATCTTGCGCCAGAAGAGCGCGTGAGAATTTGGTAACTCATTGAGTTAAGCACGTAGTGAGCACATGCTAGCTTCTCGCGCCGGATAGCGATTTGTATCTGGCGCCAGCTAATACCAGTCCGCATAGCTCATTTAGAAAGTGTAGATAATTAAAAAAGGCGGTTCGACTTATCTCGAACCGCCCTTTTTATTTTTCTAATCAGTATTCGCTCGGTGGTACTTATACGCCAGCCGCGAGTACTTGTTTAACTTCCGTTTGCTTATTTATCTTCCGTATTGGGCAACTAAATCGCGAACGTATTGCTTACAACGGGCTACAGCTTCTGAAAAATCACCGTTACCCACACTGCCCATGGAATAACGAAGCCAATACCCATCAATTAATGCAGCGGTAGACGCAGCGGCGTTTTTGACCTGCTCAGGTTTAAGTAGCTTGCGGTAACTAAACGCTAAATTACGCTCTAAGCGTTTGTGGTTAATACACTGCAAACGATGCAAGCCTTTGTTGTGTAGTGACAACGCCCAGAAGTTAAACCAGGTATTGGTGGCGGAACTCGCCCCTTGCGTTTGTGAAAAGTTATTTTCAATAATGAAATCAATCCGCTCTAGGGGATCGTCAATACGCTGCGTGATTTTTAGCGCATCGAGAAGGTGGCGCATCGTTGCTTCAATTAAACCTTGCTTGTCACCAAAATAGTGACTGATTATCCCTGAAGAAAGCCCAGCTCTTTTGCTAATTAAGCTAATCGTTGTACCGTGATAGCCAACTTCTGCCATCACTTCTAGCGTTGCTTCTATTAATTGCTTCTTGCGAACTGGCTCCATTCCCACCTTGGGCATGCTACAACTCCAAACCTTAAATCTAAAAAAATAACCTGCGACAGCACAATGCCGCCGCAGGCATGATATCACGATTAAAAGGTTAAGCGTGCGTTGACTGCAACAGCGCGAGGTGCGCCAATCCAAAATGCGCCTGGTGCAATGGTAGACGCATAGTCTTCATCAAACAGGTTGTTTACTGTTAAACGCACTTCTAGCTCTTCAGCACCTGAACCAATGTTTTCGATAAAGCCGCCAATATAGAAGTCGCTAACGATATAGTCATCAACTTGTGCTGCATTATCAATATCCAGGTAGCGGCTATCAACGTACTTGGTAGACAGGCCTGCAAAGTAGTTATCGCGTGCCCAATCAAGGCTAATTACCGCCATAGTGTCAGGCGTACCGATAACCGTATTACCTTCAATAGCGACCAGTGACACTTCTGGGTTTTCAGGATCAGCGATGGCTGCCAGCGCATCGTCAAGTGTATCGTATTGCGTACCTGAACTACCTACCGTCGCAACATATTCTGACTCGCTTAAGGTAATAGAAGTGAACAACGAGAACTCTTCGGTTAGCATAATGTCTGCTGAAATTTCAAAACCGCTAGACTCAATACCGCCCACGTTTTTGTATCCACCCGCGGCTGCTTCAAGAAAGTCTATACCCTCTGAGGTTTCGTTACTGGTAAATTGAATACGGTCGTTAAACTCAATATTGTAGTAGGTCACGCTGGCATTGAAACCAGGTGAAGAGTAGCGGAAACCTACGTCAATGTTGTCAGCGGTTTCTGGCTTTATAAAGCGAAGGTCAGTATCGTTGCGCTCTAGTTGTGCATCTTTGATTGCCGCAAAGTTCTCACCGTAACCTGCGAAAACTTCCACTCCTTCAATGGGTAAAGGTGCAACGATACCGGCTGAGAATAAGGTATCTGAGTCAGTATTCACCGCTAAGTTGTTGGCTGAATCAAAATTGTCCGTTTTCTCGATATCTACGTTAAACTTCTTGGCACCAGCGCGAATGCGGGCAAAGCCTAAATCAAGCTCATCTTCCACATAGTACATCAAGGTATCAACTGGGAAGGTTCTGTCGTACTGCACCCAATAAGGCACGTTGTCATAATCGACACTAATAGACGAGTTGGTAATTTTATGCCAATCGCGAGACTCGCCACGCTCATAGTCTTCCCACCAAATACCAAAGCGTACGGTATTATCAAAATCACCAATTTTGGTGTACCACACAGCATCAGTATTAATGCCAAAACGCTCTTTATCATAATGGGTGTGACGATATGAGCCCACAGGAATAGCGCCTTGCGCATGACAGCCTGGGTCATATTCTGCACCTGCACCACCATAAGGGAAGGTCAGTGAGCTTTGACAACCATCAATAGGACTTAGCTGGTTGCCTTGTCTATCAACAAAGTAGATTTGTCCCAGCTCTTCTCCACCGAATACCGTATTTCCAACAATAAGCTCTGAGTGCCCTTCTGCTCCGTCATCAGTGATATCGACAATATAGGGTGGAACCCATTCGCCGCGTCCTTCATTGTCGTGATAATACACGTTAGTCATAAAATCGACCTGGCCAATAGTAAAGTCAGCCTGTAAATAAGCGAAAAGGTTTTCGCGTAGGGTAGACCAACCTCGACGATACGCCTGATCTTGATAAGGCACGCCTGTCCACTCGTCAGTTAACTGGTCCCAATCTGGATTTTGCTCATATTGCGCCAGCCCGTAAATGCGCTGGTAGTTATCTTCGTGGATATCGTCGTAAGACAGGTAACCTGTAAGAGACACGTCGTTAACGGTAGAGATAAACTTCATGGCGAAATGATCACGGGTGTTCTCTGCTGCCTGCTGCATAAAGTCAGAACTTTCTTGACTTGAAAGGCTTATCCACGCGTAAGTATCTTTAAAGATTTCGCCTGTTTCGTAGCGTACATAGTATTTTGACGCATCAAATGAACCCGCAGTTACACTGGTTATTAAGCCCTGCTCCGCAGACGGGTTAATGGTGGTGAAATTCAGTGTGCCGCCCAAGGCTTCGTGTGAACGGGAAGCGATATCCGCCGTACCCTGAGAAACTTCAACGCCTTTTACGTTTTCGGTATCGATATAGCGATTCGCTTTCGCGCCACCACCGTAATTCGAGTTACCGTTGGCGATGCCATCTACCGTCATTCCAATTTGCTGCTCGTTTAGGTTTACTTGAAAGCCACGAATAACAATAGACGTTGACCAGTCATCAGCCCCAAAGGTATCACCTTCGTTAATAAGCACACCCGGCAGGTTATCAACCGCGGCTAACACACTGCTAAGATTAGCCTGTTGTTTAAACATATCGTCGCTCGTTGCGTTATTCGCGTAAGAAACGCTTCGCCCAACAACGGTAATTTCTTCTATGCGCTCTTCGTCAGCACGCTCTGCTTCCTCTGCCCACGCCACTGTAGGTGTAGTCATAGACGAAAGTGCTGCAAGTACAGCTAACGAGAGTTTATTGTGTGTTTTCATGTGTTTCCCAAAGTAGTTGTGTAATGTTTACTCACTACTCTAGGGAGGAATTGTTACAGTAGCGTTAAGTTTAATTGAACAATCAATTAATAAAACATTTTCCATGTTTGTTTACTCAATGACATCCAAGTAAACACGCACCAGCTGTAAACGGACCCAGAAATTTAGCAAAGAAATCTTTGCCTAACAGACACAAAAAAGCCCTCACTAAGGAGGGCCAAAAGGGAAAGGTTTATCTTACCTTGATATTACTTTACGACTGCGTTGCGGCTTGAAAACGGGTGTTTTTGCTTTCAGTCCCGGCTACTTGCTTTTCTGCGTAAAGCAAGGCGTCGTGTAGCGTGTCAAAGTTGGGGATACCTGGGTGCGCTTCGTTTACGCCCTCAAGCACCTTATTGACTTCTGCATTAGCACCACAAATAACCAGCTGACGACCTGCCGCTAGTGCATCTGAGGTAACTGTATCAACTGCCATCGCAGCAGAAACATCCATAAGTGGAACGCGCGAGAAATCTAAAATGGTGACTTTAGAACCCGGCTTCACACGCTCACGAACGTGGTGGCCCAAATCGGCAGCCGCACCAAAGCTTAGTGGTCCGCCAAAACTAAAGATTGATACTTTGTCTTTAAGAGATTCCAATAGCTCATTTTCTTTAGGGTCGTTTAACGACTCAGGGATTTTCTTAAGCTCTTCAATTTGCAGCTGTGCGATTTGCTTAACGTAAGCTAATGCTGCGAATACCACGCCAACACCAACTGCTGTGATCAGATCTACAAATACCGTTAGCGCAAGCACCATAATCATTAGGCCGAAGTCCCAACGTGGGCCTTTGTGAGCGCGCTTCAAGTAACTCCAGTCGATAATATCTAAGCCAACTTTAACCAAGATACCAGCAAGAACTGCGTGAGGAATTTGCGCTGCTAGCGGGCTAAGACCTAACACAATTGCTAGAAGAACTAGTGCGTGTACCATACCTGAAATGTTGTACTTACCACCGCTACGGATATTCACAACAGTACGCATCGTTGCGCCTGCACCTGCGATACCGCCGATAAGACCAGCAAATGTATTACCAATACCTTGGCCGATTAGCTCTTTGTTACTATCGTGACGAGTACGCGTCATGTTATCAGCAACAAGAGATGTAAGTAGACTATCGATGGCTCCCAGCACAGCTAGAATAAACGCGGCTTCAAGAATAAGCAGTGCTTTGCTTTGGTCAAATACTGGAAGGTGAAGGCTAGGTAAACCCGTCGGGATATCACCAAGAATTGGCACAGACAACGCTAAACTTACAAGCGTGCCAATGATAAGTGCAGCCAGTGCGCCAGGCACATACTTGCCTAATTGCGGTGGCCATTTGTAGGCAATAACCAAGGTACCAAGGCCTAACGCTAAGGTTGCAAAATCAATATCGGCAAGCGCGGTTGGCAAGTATGTCAATGCGCCGATTGTTCCGCCTGGCGGCTCATGGCCCAGTAAGCGGCCGATTTGAAGAATGATGATGATTGCACCGATGCCCGACATAAAGCCCGATATTACCGGGTAAGGCACCAAGCGAATGTATTGACCAACGCCAAGGACACCAAAAACAATCTGGAATATACCGGCCAATATCACAGCTGTGAATATAAGGCTGGCGTCGCCTGACAGACTTGCGAACAAGCCTGCAAGAACAACAACCATAGGCCCCGTTGGACCAGAAATCTGTGCTGGTGTACCACCGAAAAGTGCGGCAAAGAAGCCAACCGCAATAGCACCGTACAGACCCGCCATTGGGCCTAAGCCTGACGCTACACCTAGTGCAAGCGCCAGTGGTAAGGCTACAATACCGGCTGTTAAACCGCCGGTAAAATCGCCTCGTAGGTTTGAAAGGTTAATTTTTACCATAGTTATAGACCTTATTCACCGCGAGCAAGTTGTGCTTCGGCAGTAGACTCGTCCATTACATCAAATTCACCAGACTCAGTGTTGTAGTAAAGCACTTCACCTGAACCAATGTTATAAACCCATCCGTGAAGTTTAACCTGACCTGTTGCAATTTTTGCAGCAACAGCAGGGTGAGTGCGAAGGTGCTGAATTTGCTGAACAACGTTCTCTTTCGTTACCGCTTCTAGATCGTCAATAGAAAGGTCTGAATGGCCACAGCGCTCTTTAACAACTTCAGTTGCAACACGGCAATGACCTAGCCACTCTTTTACATGCGGAAGCGCACTTAAGCCTTCAGGGTTGATGGCGCCTTTCATCGCACCACAGTCAGTATGGCCACAAATAACAATGTGAGAAACGCCCAGTGCAGCAACTGCAAACTCAATAGACGCTGTCATGCCACCAGTTTGATTGCTGTGAGGAGGTACGATGTTGCCCGCATTACGGCAGATAAATAGCTCACCCGGATCAGTTTGTGTTACTAAGTTCGGGTCGATACGTGAATCAGAGCACGTAATGAAAAGCACTTCAGGGTTCTGCCCAGTAGCTAGTTTTTGAAACGTAGCTTTTTTGTTTGGGTAAACTTCTTTCTGGAATTTGGCAACACCTGAGATAACGTGATCCATATATAACTCCCAATTTTTTAATAATTGTAATGATTATGTAATTACGCCAGTTTCACCTGATAGATTAATAGTTTAATATACTAACTCGCGATAGCTAAATACTATCACTGCTTACGTAACACTACCCATAAGCATAGTAAGAGAGAGCCATTTTCACCATGCAGTTCAACGGAAAGACCCCGTCAATTAACCAAATCCGCTATTTTGTTGCAGTGGCTAAATACCTAAGCTTCAGGCAAGCAGCGGGAATACTGGGAATTAGTCAGCCTACTCTGACCAGTCAGATCAGTGCGCTAGAAAACCTCTTAGGGCTAACGCTTTTTGAACGATCACGCACGGGAACGCTATTATCTCCCCAAGGTAAAGCCTTGCTTGATGCAGCGGAAGAGGTGCTGCAGGCCTCTCAACGGTTCAGCGAAATTGCACGAGACTTGTCCGAGGGGGAAGTTGTAACCTACCGGTTAGGGATACCGCCAACACTAGGGCCTTATTTACTTCCCTTTGTGCTACCAGATCTGCACAAACGGAAGCCCGGCTTGCGCTTCTATGTTCGAGAAGGCGCCCCTAACGCATTGCAACACGGTCTACTGCGTGGTGAATATGACCTAATTCTTTCCCCACTTTCGGGCGAAAACTCTCAATTGATCACGCAACCACTCTTCAAAGAGCCTTTAAAATTCGTCACGCCTTCTGATCACAAATTGTCAGGAAAAGCCTATGTTAAGCCAGAAGAAATAAGCGGCGAGAAAGTGTTAACACTCGAAGACCGACATCACTTTCATCATCAAGTGCAGCGCATTTGCGATGAGATTGGGGCAGATTTACAGCGTGATTATGAGGGCACCAGCCTCGATACTTTGCGTCAAATGGTGGTAATGGGCATGGGTGTAGCCTTCCTACCCGGGCTTTATATTCATTCTGAGTTGCACAAGCCTGAAGCATTACACGTGTGTGAGATTGCCGATATGCCTATTGAGCGTCAGCACTCATTAGCGTGGAGAAACACTGCGCCTGGACGAAAGACCTTTAGAGAAATATCAATTATCATAAAAGAGATAATTGAAACTCGCCTGTCGGACGCCGTGACTATAGTCAGTGCTGCTCCAAGCCCTCTTCCAAAACGTTAAACTGGTTGTAATTTATTATGATTGATAGACAACATTTACGAATAGTAAGAGCGATAGATGCTGAAGGCACGATGACAGAAGCGGCAAAATCGCTTTTTCTAACCCAGTCAGCGTTAAGCCACGCAATGAAAAAGTTGGAAGCCCATTTTGACGTACCGCTTTGGAAAAAAGACGGCAGAAGACTCACGCTGACTCAGGCGGGTCAGAGTGTATTGGGCTTAGCTCACCGAGTTTTACCCCAGTTTGAGCATACTGAAGCCCAATTACGCAGATTCGCCGATGGTAAACAGGGCATATTACGCATTGGGATGGAGTGCTACCCGTGTTTTGAATGGTTGCTCAAGGTAGTGGCGCCTTTTTTGAAAGCCTTTCCAGATGTTGATGTCGATGTACGCCGAGCGTTCTCTTTTGGCGGTTTACAAGCGCTTCACGGGTACGATATTGATATATTGCTCACGCCAGACCCTCTTTCACTTGAAACCATTACCTACACGCCAGTGTTCGAATATGAACAAGTGTTGGTAATGGATAAGCACCACCCTTTGGCAGAGAAACCATTTGTTACACCGAAAGACTTAAGCAATGAGACGCTTATCACCTACCCCGTAGAACTCAGTCGACTGGACGTATTCACGCATTTTCTTACTCCTGCCAATTGCACAGTGAGGCAACATAAAACGATTGAAACCACAGAGATCATCTTACAAATGGTAGCAGCGGGACGTGGTGTTACTGCGCTACCTAAATGGTTAATTGATGAATCAAAAGAAAGCGATCTCCTGACTTGTCGGTCGCTTGGTGAACAAGGCGTATCAAAAACGCTGTACTTGGGTCATAGAAAAGCGCAGGACGTATTGGGGTTTGTAGATGATTTCATTGCCCTTTCGCAAATGCACAAGCCATAGGTTTTCCAAACTTTATTTCGGAAACTTATGTCAAACTAAGGAATAAAAAAACTCGCTTGCCAACAATGTTGGCAAGCGAAAACGCTCTAATTAAAGACTATTGCGCATTATGCGCGGTTAACGGTATGAATGGCGCTAAATTTTAAACTGCCCCACCAATTCTTTTAAGTCACCAGAAACGGCACTTAACTGCGTAGCTTCCACAGCTAACTCTTCTGCATGCTGACTAGTTTTATCACTTAAACCAGTGATAGCTACGAGCGACTTATTAATATCTTGCGCCACCTCCGTTTGCTGCTCGGTCGCAAGTGCTATGTGAGTACTTTGCTCGTGAACCAAACCTATAGACTGGGTAATGTCTTTAAGCGTTTCGACCACTTTCTCTGTTTTATCGACACCAGATTGAGAACGGGATTGTCCTTCCTGCATAACACTGTTGGTCTGCTCAGACATCGCCTGCAATCGCTCTACCATTTTTCGTATATCAGTCGTCGATTCTTGTGTACGACTTGCTAATGAGCGAACTTCATCTGCAACAACGGCAAAGCCGCGCCCCTGTTCACCGGCTCTCGCCGCTTCAATGGCTGCGTTTAATGCCAGTAAATTAGTTTGTTCAGCTATGCTGTTAATTACATCGACTACAGCACCGATGCTATCTGACTCTTTGCTCAATCCGCCCACAACTTCAACACCCTGACTGATGGCGTCAGCCAGCGCGCGAATTTCCCTCATGGCATCTTGCACTTGCTCACTGCCGGCTTGTACCAATTCATCTGCTTTAGTCGCAGCGTCACTGGACTGTGCCGCATTTTTTGAAATTTCAACGACGGTAGCAGCCATCTGCGTGACTGCCGTAGACACATTGTCCACCTGACTACGCTCTTGGTTAATTTCCTTGCTAGTGGCGTGACTCACATCTCGAAGGTGATCCGCTGCATCAGAAACAGCCTTAGTGTTAGCGGCAGTATCTTTTAGCAATGATCTTAGTTTATCGGTGAAGGTATTAAACTCTATAGCAAGCGCACCGATTTCGTCGTTACTCTTAACTTCCAGACGCTTGGTTAAGTCGCCGTCGCCATGCGCTATTTCCGCCATAGCGTTGCGCATTTCGACCAAAGGCTGAGTGACTTTAGCACTCGCAAAATAAGTAATAAGCGCTATTAATCCAATAATCACAAAGGCGACGATAATTGCCGTAGTAATTGCATTATTTATAGGGCTATCAATGATGCTTGCAGGGATAAGAATGCCCAGCGACCAATTCATTTGTGGGTTAGTTAACTGAGCGTGCTCAAAAACCGCAACATAGTCTTCCCCCTTCCAGGTTACGTGCACAATACCAGATTCATTAGCCGCTATATTACTTGCCAACTTGCCAAACCCTTCAGTGCTATCAAACACGCTGTCAAAGTTGCGAATAGAGGAGCTTAGTGGCAACGCTTTGCTCTGTTTTGGAAAGTAAACAATGTTTTGGTTTTCATCGAGTAAAAACGCCGTGCCTTGTTCTTCATAACGAATGGCATCTATGACCTTACCCACCGTGCTAATAAGAATATCGACACCGCCAACGCCTAGTAACGCTCCATTTTTGTATATCGGGGTTTGTACTACTGCAGATACGCTTCCATCTTGGGAATCGACAGCAGGAGGCGTTACATATAGCTTTCCTTTTTCAACGGCAGTAGTAAACCACGGACGCTTAGTTGCAAAGTAACCGGCGTTAGGATTACCAGCATCAGGACCCGAAGTGTCTACGCCGACTCGGCCCTCTTCATAGAAGTATTCACCCGTCTTAGCTGAACCAAAGAACGCCGATTTAATAATGGGATCTTGGCTGCTGATGCCCTCAAATGTGGCATAGATATCTTTGGATTGAGCCAGTTGGCTTTCGGGCGCCCCTCGCGTGTTATGGCGCGTAAAAAAATCTTGTAGAAAAGGACTACTTAGGAACGCTCTAGCAACGCCGCCATAGGTTGCGAAGAAGCCTTCAACGTCATTAGCCTCACGTGCAACTAAGGATTTAAGCTCTTTTTCTACGCGACTGCGGGTGTTATCTGCAACGGTATTGACTAAGAAAAACGCCGTAATGAGTAACATCAAAGCTATGCTACCGCCAACGATAAGCATGAACTTTTTTTGGAGTGATATGGATTTCATTTGTACTTCTCACTGTTTACTAAACGCCACAACGTGTGAAAAGTGTATTCCAGCACTAGGGGCTGTTGACCTTTGTTGTACATTTTTGCAGCGGTCTTTGTGCCATCTAGACAAGGCGGATGTTTGACGGTTTAGTGGTTCTAAGTCGAAAACATTCAACGCAGTATAGATGGCACAAAGGCGCTGCCCGAAGGGGTCGTTATAGAAGCCTTTTGCTCTTTGTCACAGCCCTTTAACTTAGCCCACTAGGCTTGCAGGACTATTTCGCGATTAAAAGGCTTCCATTTAGACCAATATTCGTACATTAAAGGTCAACAGGCCCTGATAATTCGCACACATTTCAGGTTTAGTTTTATTAGTATAAAAGCGCAAGTGAGCCGAGCTCGCTGGCACTTCTAATACTTTGAGATATACAGAGAAATTTTACAACCTCTGAAAGTCAATTCTACGAAAGTTTAAATACAGAGTGAATTAAACGCTTTTAAGAATTAGCTGTAAAAGCAAAGATAAGCGGTAGGCGTAGACACTTTTACGTCAAAAGAAGCATCGGCGGGTACATTAAAGCTGGTGCCTGTAGCAAAAGATTGCCATTCGTCACTTCCCGGAAGCTTCACAACTAGCTCACCTTCAACCACTTTCATTAGCTCTTTTTGTGATGTAGAAAATGTATATTCACCCGGCGACATCACGCCCGAGGTGCAGGGGCCGTTTGCAGATTCAAACCCAATCGAGCTCACTTTATTGTCGAAATAATGGTTTACTTTAAAGCTCATAGCTACTCCTTTCATTGATGCAAGAGATGCTTTTCTAGCGTTTTTGCCAAATAAGCATATGGTTATTGGCGGGCATGTCGATTATTTCTTGCAAGCTTAACTCGCCTGCCCAAGCAGTAAGCTCATTGATATCGCGGTAGCCACCATAACCACGCGCTAAAAGCGAAGTATGGAAGGCTTGGTTACTTTCAGAAGTAAACTTACCACTATGTGTAAAAGGGCCATACTGACAGAATACGCCCCCTTTGGGTAAGTGCAACGCTACTGATTCCATGAGTAGCTTCGCCTCTTCTTTTTGCATGATATGCGCGGTGTTTGCCGTAAAAATGCCGTCTATGTCGAGGTTGGGAAAGTCATCTTGCCCAACGGTGAATGCAATGGGAGGTTTCACATTCCCCGTATTTGAATCACTCAGCCACGCGGCAATGCCTTCGTGATAGTGTGGTTGGTCGCTTGTGTGCCAAATAAGATGGGGCAAATGCTCAGCCAAAAATACGGCGTGCTGACCTGTTCCACTCCCTATCTCTAATACCTGTCGGCAATTGGCAAATTTACGTTCAAGCACGCTCAAAATGGCGCGCTTGTTGTTCTCACAAGCCTGACTAAAAGGCTTTTCGATTTGCATACACGTTACCTGCCTTACCAGCATTAATCACTTAAGTTTGGACCCAACCACTTTTCAGCCTCTTCTAAGGTCCAGCCTTTACGTGTGGCGTAATCTTCTACTTGGTCGGCTTGAATTTTGGCGACAGCAAAGTATTTGGCATCAGGGTGAGCAAAATACCAACCCGATACTGACGCCCCCGGCCACATGGCGTAACTTTCCGTAAGCTTCATACCTGTATGCTGCTCTGCTGACAACAAATCCCAAATAAGCTGCTTTTCAGTATGCTCGGGACACGCGGCGTAGCCTGGTGCCGGTCGAATGCCTTGGTATTTTTCGCGAATAAGTTCTTCGTTACTTAGTGATTCGTCAGCGGCGTAACCCCAGTAATGCTTACGCACTTGCTCGTGCAGATATTCCGCAAACGCTTCGGCAAGCCTGTCTGCCACCGCTTTAACCATAATGCCGTTGTAGTCATCGCCAGTCTGAATATAGCTATCAGCAAGCTCGTCTTCACCTATACCGCCGGTGACGGCAAAAGCGCCCACATAATCATTTATGCCACTCGACTTTTCAGCTACAAAGTCTGCTAAACAATAATTAGCGAATTTGTCTTTTAGGGTTTGCTGACGCAAGTGATGGGCAACACCTTGAATCTGGTTTCTCGACTCATCGGTATAAATTTCAACATCGTCATTAACGCGGTTGGCAGGAAACAAGCCGATAACGCCTTTCGCCTGAAGGCTGTTCTCTTCGATAATTTTATCCAGCATGGCGTTGGCGTCGTTAAATAGTGACTTTGCCTGCTCTCCCACCACCTCATCTTCAAGTATACGTGGGTACTTGCCTGCCAAAGACCAGGTTAAGAAAAATGGCGTCCAATCAATGTAGTTGCGCAGCGTAGCCAAATCGGCGGTTACCGGTGTTACACCTAGGTTCGCAGGTTTTACTGGTAAAGTCGTAAAATCTGGCTTAAAAGCGTTTTCTCTGGCCTGTTCTAACGTCACCGGCTTGCTGCGCGGCTTTTTACGGGCGTGCTGTTCACGTACCGTATCGTATTCTTTTGCCAATTCCTGCGCGTAAATATCGCGGGACGTTTTGTTTAGAAGGCGCTGACATACGCCTACTGCTCTACTAGCATTTGGAACATAGGCTACAGGCGCATGGTAGTTTTGTTCAATTTTTACCGCAGTGTGCGCTTTAGACGTAGTCGCACCGCCAATAAGCAGCGGGATATCAAAGCCCTGACGCTCCATTTCTTTGGCAACGTGAACCATTTCATCTAGTGAAGGTGTAATAAGGCCCGACAGGCCTATCATATCAACGTTTTCATCTTTAGCGGTTTGTAAAATTGTCGCCGCTGGCACCATTACGCCAAGATCAATCACTTCAAAGTTATTACACTGAAGTACCACGCCAACAATATTTTTACCGATATCGTGAACGTCGCCCTTTACCGTCGCTAATAGAATTTTGCCGTTACTTTTCGCATCGTCTGACTTTTCTTCTTCAATGTATGGCTGTAAATGGGCTACCGCTTTTTTCATTACACGTGCCGACTTTACTACCTGAGGAAGGAACATTTTACCTTCGCCGAACAAATCTCCCACCACGTTCATGCCGTCCATTAACGGCCCTTCAATAACGTGTAATGGACGCTCAGCTTGCTGACGTGCTTCTTCGGTGTCATCAATGATGTAGTCGGTGATCCCTTTAACTAGGGCGTGCTCTAAGCGCTTATTAACCTCTTGCTCGCGCCAGGATAAATCTTCTTTTGCGACAGCCTTTCCATCGCCTTGATAGTTCGGTGCAATATCGAGCAAGCGTTCAGTGGCATCACTTCTGCGGTTTAAAATTACGTCTTCAACCGCATCTCGAAGTTCAGCCGGTATTTCGTCATATACCTCTAGCTGACCTGCATTCACAATAGCCATATCCATACCCGCTCGAATAGCGTGATATAGGAATACCGAGTGCATAGCTTCACGTACCGGGTTGTTACCTCTGAACGAGAACGAAATATTAGAAAGACCGCCTGAAATATGAGAGTACGGGCAGGTTTTACGTATCTCACGGGTAGCTTCAATAAAATCAACCGCGTAGTTATCGTGCTCTTCAATACCCGTCGCTACTGCGAAAATGTTAGGGTCAAAAATAATATCTTCAGGTGGAAAGCCGACTTCTTCTGTCAGCAGCTTGTAGCTACGCTGACAAATTTCTACTTTTCGAGCTTGTGTATCGGCCTGGCCGGTCTCGTCAAAGGCCATAACTACGGTTGCTGCACCATAACGCTTTATTAGCTTGGCTTGGTTTAAGAAGAGCGCTTCCCCTTCTTTTAAGCTAATAGAGTTAACAATCGCTTTGCCCTGTACACACTTAAGTCCTGCTTCGATAACATCCCATTTAGACGAATCGATCATAATAGGTACGCGGCTAATATCAGGCTCAGAGGCGATTAGGTTCAAAAAGGTGATCATGGCCTGCTTAGAATCAAGCATGGCCTCATCCATATTGATATCGATGATCTGCGCGCCGTTCTCTACTTGTTGCCTTGCGACATCAAGTGCAGTTTCATAATCACCTTCAAGAATAAGTCGTTTAAAACGAGCGGAGCCTGTTACATTGGTACGCTCACCGATATTAATAAATGTAGAAAATTCTGCGCTCATAATGCCCTCCTAGTGTACAAACGGCTCTAGGCCTGACAAACGCATTTTGGGTTCGAACTGTGGCACTTTTCTTGGCGCAATTCCATTGACCGCGTTAGCAATATCGCGAATGTGTTCCGGCGTACTGCCGCAGCAGCCACCTACAATATTCACTAGCCCAGACTGCGCCCATTCTTTGATGTGCTCGGCCATTTCAGGGCCTTCCATGTCGTATTCACCAAACTCGTTGGGTAAACCAGCGTTAGGGTGCGCTGAAATTAAGCACTCACTAACAGTAGCAACTTCATCTACGTATTGGCGCAGTAAGTCTGGTCCAAGAGCACAGTTTAAGCCGAATGAGAATGGACTGATGTGTCGCATGGAATAATAAAACGCTTCCGCGGTTTGACCAGACAGCGTGCGCCCTGAGGCATCGGTAATCGTGCCAGACACCATAACGGGCAGCGATATACCCAGCTTTTCAAAAACCGACTCTACCGCATAGGCTGCCGCTTTCGCATTAAGTGTATCGAAGATGGTTTCGAGCATGATTAAATCTGCACCGCCTTCAATGAGCGCTTCGGTAGACTCGCTATACGCTTCCACGAGTTCGTCAAAAGTAACATTGCGTTTGCCTGGGTCGTTAACGTCAGGCGAAATTGAAGCAGTGCGATTTGTTGGGCCAAGTACACCTGCCACGAAACGGGGTTTGTCTGGTGTCTTTGCTGTGAACTCATCGGCAGCTTTACGCGCCAATTTAGCTGCAGCTAAATTAATATCACGGGATTGAGCCTGCATATCGTAATCGGCCATAGCGATAGTCGTAGCATTAAACGTATTCGTTTCAATAATGTCCGCGCCAGCTTCAAAGTAATCACAGTGAATTTGATAGATGATATCGGGCTGGGTAAGAACCAGCAAATCGTTGTTACCCTTAACATCGCAGTGCCAGTCGGCAAACTGTGTTCCGCGATAATCTTCTTCTTCTAACTTATGGCGCTGGATCATGGTGCCCATGGCGCCATCTAATATAAGGATGCGCTTTTTAGCGGCTTCTGTAAGCGTTGCTTGCGCGCTAGAATTTGGTCTTTGGCTCACGTGCTACCTCTTTGGCTGTGACTTTTCAGCAAGCTGACTTAAATCGTAAGGCGTGGTCTGATAGACATAATAATTCAGCCAGTTTGTAAACAATAGGCTACCGTGTGAGCGCCACTGTACAATAGGAGACTTGGCTGGATCATCCCCTTCAAAATAATTTTTTGGAATTACTGGCGTTTGTCCCGCGGCAATATCTCGAAAATACTCGTCTTTAAGTGTATCTGGATCGTATTCCGGGTGACCCGTTACAAATACCATGCGCTTATCTTCTGACGCCACAATATAAGCGCCTACATCGTCAGACTCTGCAACAACACTAAGTCCATCGACGCTGTTATACAACGAGGTGTTAATATGCCCATAACGGGAATGTGGTGCGTAAAAAGAAGGATCAAAGCCTCTTAATAGCTCATTGTTCGGGTCATTCACTTTATGTTTAAAGACACCTGAAAACTTTTCGTCTCTAAGCTCTCGTGTAATGCCGTAAAAGTGATACATGGCGGCGTGAGCAGCCCAACATAAGTAAAGGGTTGAGTTCACGTGACGCTGCGCCCACTCCAATATGGTGGTCATGGTTTCCCAGTACTTTACTTCCTCGTAATCGATAAGCGCGAGAGGCGCACCGGTGACAATGAGGCCATCGTATTTCTTATTCGCTACCGCTGAAAAGTCGTGATAGAAAGCATCCATGTGCGATTGCGGGGTATTCTTCGGCGCTTGATTATCAATTCGAATTAAATCCACGTTTATTTGCAGTGGCGTGTTCGATAACAGACGAAGTAACTGTACCTCTGTTTCTATCTTGTTCGGCATTAAATTAAGAATACCGACTTCAAGAGGACGAATATCCTGATTGGCAGCCCTGTCCATGTCCATGGTAAAAATGTTTTCACCTAGTAGTACATTCTGCGCGGGTAACTGCTCAGGAATACGAATTGGCATAGAGGGCTCCAGTGATAAATAACAATATCTGTATTGTGTCTATAACTGGCGATATGTCAACATCTTTACGTCTAGACGTCTAAACGTTTTTTTTCTCTGGTGCTCAAAAATACTAATTATTTTGTTTATGCACCATTACCAACATCTCAGCTTCGGCACGAGGAATGTCGCAGGCTTCAATAATTTCATCAATGCTAGCGCCTTGCTTGACTAAGTCCGCCGCACGCTGATATAGGCGTAGGGAAGGATCTTGAAGCTTGAGTTCTCGAAGCTGGTTTTCAATATCAGTTTGCTTTTCGTCTAACTCTTGAAGGTGTCGAGTGATCACCAAGGTGCGTGCTTGCGCCTCAGTTTGTTGATTATTTGCATTTTTAGCAAGGGCTTCAGTGCGGGCAATAGCCTCTGCGTTAGCATGTTCGCTTTCGCTTAATGCAGAACGCAACTGCTTAATGTGTGAATACAGCACACCCATCGCGGCGATGAGTATAACTACAAGAATACACAATATGAGTTCTAATAAGGTAGGTGCAGCAAGCTGCCAATCCATGGACATAACCCTTGGGGAAATGTAGGCAGTATTATAATCAATACCGCCTATTCATTTATTTAGATGTTGCTAAGCTCATCCCACTCTTCGTCGCTTAACAATTTATTAAGATCTACAAGAATAAGCAGTTCGCCGTCGCGGTTACTTACACCTTGGATAAACTTAGCACTCTCTTCAGTACCTACGTTAGGGGCACTATCAATCTCTGAAGATTTCAAGTAAACCACCTCAGCAACACTATCCACCAGAATACCAACCACCTGCTCGTCAGACTCAATAATAACGATACGGGTATTGTCAGTAATTTCTGTTGGCGGTAATCCGAAACGAGCACGTGTATCGATAACCGTTACTACGTTACCACGCAGATTGATAATACCAAGTACATAGTCAGGTGCACCGGGTACAGGGGCTATTTCGGTATAACGCAAGACCTCTTGAACTTGCATCACGTTGATACCGTAAGTTTCTTCACCTAAGCGATACGTTACCCATTGAAGGACTTCGTCGTTGCTGTCGGTGGCGTTATTATTTATTCTTTCGTCGCTCATGAACCTGGCTCCCAATACTATGGCGTCTGGTCGTTACTGCCTAAGCCTTTGTTAAGCATAGATATTAATTCTTCAACGTCAATTAACGCGCACATTTTTTCTTTAACCATCCCTGCTAACCAGGGACGCTTACCTGTGGACTCGCGCCATTTAACATCATCGGTAGTCAAATTGACCGTATTGACTAGCTTTTCACTAGCCAGACCCCACGCACTTTCCCCTAACATTATAAGATATCGGTAGTTAAGCGATTGTGCGAGGTTTTCGTCATATTTTTCTGGCATTACCCATTTTGCAGAGTCAACAACACTTAGTTTAGACTCTCTGTGCAACATTACACCCATAAACCAATCAGGTTTTCCAAATAAAGGGCCAATCTTCTCAATTTGGTGGATCCCACCTAGCGACGTCAAAGGCACCGCAAGTGTTAACCCTGCAACCTCAAAGAATAGCGCCTGAAAGCGAAAACCGAGAGTATCCTTTAGTGGAACTTTTGTTTTTTCAGCGCGGTTTAACGCAGCTTCTTGTTCATTTTCTACTAAAGTTTCTGCGTGAGACTGTTGCTGTTCATCTTCAATTGTCTCTGCTTTTTGCGTTTCAATTAACGATGTAACCTTTTCCGCTATCGCTTCTTGTTCATTCGATTGCGGCTCACTTTCATTGGCGGTAGAAGCAAGTGCCGTTTCAGCCATCTGCTGAGAAGCCTGCTCGAGCAATTTTGCCGTGCGCGCAGTCACATCTTCCGGTGCTTCTGGCTCTTTGAGGAGACTATCAAGGTATGCCTCCATCACTTCTTCACGGGCAAAAGGCGATTGCTTGCTCATGTTCTCGTTATTTCTCCAATACCGCTAATAGTTTCTCGTACGCAGACACACCGCGTGTTTTGGGGTACGCTGCGGAAATGGGAAGCTGTACTAAACTTGCATCCCTGAAGTGCGTGTCGACGGGAATAACTCCTTCCCACACGCGCTCACCATAGTCATTCATTAAGCGCTTTCGCGATGCAAGCGCCGCGTTAGTGCGCTTATCAAACATAGTTGGAATAATCACAGTATCAAAGGATTTGTCCAACGAACGTCCCATGATTTCCATGGTACGAATCATTCTGTCTAGCCCTTTAAGCGCCAGATATTCTGTTTGGGTAGGCACGATAACCTTGTCACACGCTGCAAGAGCGTTAACCATCAGCACCCCAAGCACTGGAGGGCAATCGATGATAGCAACATCAAATTCTCCTGCTATTTTTGCCAACGCTTTTTTTAGGACTAAGCCCATACCTTGTTCGCTACCCATCGTTCTATCTAAGGTCGCGAGCGCCATTGTTGCAGGAAGCACATATAAGTTGTCTAACTTTGTCGGGCACAGACAGTCCATAACATTATCGGCCGTAATGTCATTAGACTTAATAAAAATATCGTAAACTGAATGACTTGACGCTTCTGCATCGATACCGAAGTAATAACTCAGCGATGCATGTGGATCAGTATCAATCATGAGCACTCGCTTGCCTTGCTGTGCAAGCAAGCCGCCAAGGCTCACCGTAGTGGTAGTCTTTCCTACACCACCTTTCTGATTCGCTACTGTCCACACTTTCATATTTGCTGTTCCATTACTGTTCAAACTGCTATCGCATTTCGGTTTGAACGCAACTGCTCATATCATCAATGTTTATATTTTTACTGGATATATTGGCAACGGCTACAGCTTGAGGCATACCGTACACAACACAGGAATCTTGGTCTTGAGCCCAAATCGTTGCGCCTTTTTCCTTGAGCATTCGGCATCCTTCTCTGCCGTCAGCCCCCATACCCGTTAATATAATTCCTAATACATCCCCACCATAAGCTTTAGCCAGAGAACTGAAAGTGAGATCAACACTGGGCTTATAATTCACCTTGTCACTCGCATTTGCGTCAACAATGGCAATGCGTTTATTCGCACCTATGGTTTCTAGCAACATTTGCTTCCCACCGGGAGCAAGATACGCATGACCTGGTTTTAGAATGTCACCGTGCTCGGCTTCTTTTACTCTAATCTTACAGTTTGTGTCTAAACGCTGTGCAAATGCCGTAGTAAATGTTCCAGGCATGTGTTGTACAAGCAAAATGGGGTAAGGAAACTCTGCAGGTAAAGGAGACAGCACTTTTTGAAGCGCCACAGGCCCGCCTGTAGAAGCCCCAATTGCCAAACACTTGTAGTGCTTTCCCGTCGCTCTTACAGACGAAACGGTTGGTTGTTTGGCTGCGTCTTTATGCCCTGATAGCAACCCTGATGTTTTAAAGAACGCCTGCTTTGGCGCATTATCAGGAAGCTTTCTTGCCTCTGTAGAGCGAAACGACGGACGCTTAAGACCAATACCACGACGCGCTATTAAGCGTACTTTTGTACACAACAAGCGCGATGCGTCTTTTCTGTCCTGCGCGATATCTTCAAATTTCTTAGGTAAGAAATCGAGCGCGCCCGCTTCTAACGCATCTAATGTCGCTTGCGCACCATGATGCGTAAGCGAAGAAAACATAAGAATAGGTGTAGGCCGTTTGTCCATTATGGCCTTTACAGCTGAAATGCCGTCCATGACAGGCATTTCAACATCCATCGTTATCACATCCGGCTTAAGCGCTTCTGCTTTTTCAAGTGCATCGCGCCCATTTCTCGCTTCCCCAACAACTTCAAGTTCCCTATCGCCATCGAGTATTTCTTTTACTCGACGACGATAAAAAGTCGAGTCGTCCACGACAAGGACTTTAAAGACCATGGATTATTATTCCTGTTAATTCATCGCCTTACTTGATGGGTTTACGCGCATACCGTTTAAGCAGGCTCGGAATATCTAAAATTAGTGCAATTCCACCGTCTGATGTAATCGTGGCTCCCGCCATACCAGGCGTGCCTTGCAATAATGCATCAAGAGGTTTAATAACCACTTCTTCTTGGCCTATTAGCGCGTCTACTACGAATCCTACTTGTTGTGTACCAATTTGCACTACAACAACGTGTCCCTTTTCTCTATCGATGTTTTTGGGACCTCGAATCAACCATTCACCAAGGAAGAACAACGGAATTGCTTTTGAACGAACTATCATTGTTAGCTGGCCATCGACCGTGTTGGTCTTTTTGATGTCCATATTTATTATTTCGTTCACCGCACCTAATGGTAACGCAAAGGTTTGTTTTCCTACAACAATCATTAGCGTCGGAAGAATGGCTAGCGTTAGCGGAACTTTGATATCCAGTCGCGTGCCTTTTCCTAGCTGTGAATCTATGTTCACGGTGCCGTTAAGTTGGTTAATTTTAGTCTTAACCACGTCCATGCCCACACCGCGACCAGAAATATCACTAATTTCTGTTTTGGTTGAGAACCCTGGCGCGAATATCAAGTTAAACGCTTCAACATCCGACATCCGTGCAGCTGCGTCTGCGTCTAGTACACCGCGACTAATAGCAATTTCTTTAAGCTTTTCAGGATCCATTCCTTTACCATCATCTTCGATGGTTAGAAGAATATGATCGCCTTCTTGAGATGCCGATAGCTGAACCGTACCCATGCGCGGTTTACCCGCTGCAGCACGATCATCAGGCATTTCAATACCATGGTCGACGGAGTTTCTCACCAAATGCACAAGTGGATCGGCCAGTGCTTCAACCAGGTTTTTATCTAAATCAGTTTCCTCACCCACAAGCTCAAGGGTTATTTCTTTCTTCAAGCTTCTAGCGAGGTCTCGAACAACGCGAGGGAAACGACCAAACACCTTCTTGATAGGTTGCATGCGGGTTTTCATTACCGCACCTTGCAAGTCGCCCGTTACCACATCTAAGTTGGCAATGGCTTTGGACATGCTTTCGTCGTTACTGTTGATACCCAAGCTTATTAGCCTGTTTCTCACTAGTACGAGTTCACCCACCATGTTCATAATTTGGTCAAGGCGCTTGGTATCTACACGTACTGTAGTCTCAGCAGGAGGCGCAGCTGGTGCCGCCTTCTTCTCATCTTTTTTAGGCGCTGCTTTTGGTGCAGCAGGTGTGCTTGCTTTAGCTGGCGCTGCGGCGCTAGGAGCAGGCGTCGCTTTTGGCGCAGCTGGCGCTGCTTGTTTCGCTTTTTGAACCGCTTCTGTTGCTGCCTTATCTACAGGAGGCTCTGGCGCCTTTGAAACGGCTCCCTGCTTGGTAGGCCCTTGCCCTGAGCCATGCAGTTGGTCAAGCAGTGCTTCAAATTCGTCATCGGTGATTTCTTCATCACCAGCTTCACTCGGCGTAACTGGTGCTGGAGCTGGTGCATTTGCCTTTGGCGCAGCTTCTTCACCACCAAACTTGCCTTTGCCATGTAAATCATCGAGCAGCGCTTCAAATTCTTCGTCGGTGATATCGTCGTTATCACTAGCGGCAGCAGGTGCAGCAGCCTTTGCAGGTTCGCTTTTAGCCGCTGAGGACTGTCCTGGTGCCCCAGAGCCATGAAGCTCATCAAGCAGCGCTTCAAACTCATCTTCAGTGATTTCGTCAATACCGCCGCTATCACCAGAACTTGGTGCCTGTGCAGTAGGCTCTTCAACAACTAATTCTGGCTCTTCAATCGCGGGCTCAGGTTCTGACACCGGCGCGCTTTGTTCACCAAAAATATTCTCATCTGGAGATTCCGGGCGACTTAGTTTGTGTAACAAGTCTACTAGGTGTGCATCTGCTGGCTCTAATGGATCCCGAGCTTTCACTCGTTCAAACATTTCAACCACCACATCTGTGGCTTGCAGAATAATATCCATCAGTTCAGGGGTTAGTGTTCGTTGACCGTTACGCATTACGTCAAAGACGTTTTCCGCACCGTGACAAATTTCTACTAACTCGGTAAGAGACAGGAACCCTGCTCCCCCTTTAACTGTGTGATAACCACGGAAAATTGCATTTAGCAAATCCGCATCTTCAGGATTGTTCTCAAGATCAACGAGCTGTTCTTGTAATTGTTCAAGTATCTCTCCAGCCTCAACTAGAAAGTCCTGTAATATATCCTCGTCAACATCAAACGACATGCGCCCGCTCCCCTAAAAACCTAAGCTAGACAGAAGATCATCTACATCATCTTGGCCTGACACGACGTCGTCGCGCTTATCGGCATCAATGATAGGGCCTTCTGCCTCTACACCATCAACCTTATCGGCCTTAACGCTAGATGGTTTAGTTTGTTCTGCACCGTCGCGTTCACCAAACATGGTAAGCATGTTAACTAAGCTGTCTTCCACTTCTTTAACCAAGTCGATAACGCGGCGAATAACCTGACCAGTTAAGTCTTGATAACCTTGAGCCATCAATACTTCTGTAAGTAACTGTGTAAGTTTAGCTGACTGTGCCGAACCTTCTTCCAACAATTCGTCTAAGTCTGCGCATAAAGCCTTGAATTCACCCAACTCTATTTGGCGATTCATCAGCTTCTTCCACTCAGGCATAACCTTTTCGATGCGCGCCGACAGCATTTCAGCTATAGGCATGCTCGCTTCAACGGCATCCATAGTAGTATTAGCAGCTTTTTCAGTTTCTTCAATTACGTAGGTTAGGCGGGATTGTGCATCGGGAATATCATCGGTCGCGAGATTTTTAATGCGGTCGTCTATTTGGAAATTATTCAGCGCGTCATGGAGCTGACGCGTCAGTTTCCCTACTTCAGCAAATAACTCAACGTTTTCTTTCATTGAGGCCGCTTCTAGTAGGGCATTGGCTGAAGCGTTGTCACCCTCTTCAAGGTAGGTGACAAGCTGTTTTGCTTCTTCCAACGAAATTGGAACGTTTACATTCGTTGACATCCAGTAAACCTCATTTCTCTGGTGAGCGTCTGGATCAACCTAAACGTTCGAATATTTTATCTAATTTTTCTTTAAGTGTTGCTGCAGTGAACGGCTTAACAACGTAGCCATTAACACCTGCTTGCGCGGCGGCAACAATTTGCTCTTTCTTCGCTTCAGCAGTAACCATAAGTACTGGTAGGTGCTTGAGCTTGTCATCGGCTCTAATCGCGCGAAGCAAGTCAATACCCTGCATTCCAGGCATGTTCCAATCGGTAACTACGAAATCGAAATCACCTTGCTGCAACATAGGCAATGCAGTACTTCCGTCATCCGCTTCCTGGATGTTGGAAAAACCCAAATCTTTAAGTAGGTTTTTGATGATACGTCTCATGGTAGAAAAATCATCGACCACGAGAATTTTCATGCTTTTGTCCAAAATAGCCTCCAGTGAGGGGTTAATTGTTATTAATTTCTATTCTTCGTCAGCTTGCCACGACTTCATTCGTGATTTGAGTTTTAACATGGCCTGACTGTGAATTTGACTGACTCTCGATTCACTTACATCAAGAACCTCACCAATTTCTCTTAGGTTCAGCTCTTCATCATAATACAGCGAAAGAACAATCGCTTCTCTTTCAGGTAATGTCGTAATTGCATGGGCAAGCGCTTTTTGGAAAGCGCCTTGCATTAAATCTTCCAGTGGTGCGTCGCTACCTCGATTTTGCTCTGTCGAAATAACATCTTCTGACACACCTAAATCTTCAATACCTACCAGCTTTCCGGCATTTACTTCATTAAGCATTTGGTGATAGTCCTGCAAGCTTACATTAAGCTTATCAGCAATATCAGAATCTCTAGCATCGCGGCCTGTTTCGCTTTCTACTTGCGAAATTGCTTCAGTGATCGCTCGGCCATTTCGATGAACTGAACGCGGTGTCCAATCCCCTTTGCGAATTTCGTCTAGCATAGCACCGCGAATGCGAATGCCGGCAAACGTTTCAAAGCTGGCTCCTTTTGAACCATCAAAGTTTCGCGCGGCTTCTAATAATCCAATCATGCCTGATTGAATTAAATCGTCTACAAGAACACTAGCCGGCAATCGCGCTATCAAGTGATGCGCTATACGCTTAACCAATGGCGCATGTCTTTCGACTAACTGCGCTTTATCGGTTTGTTGTTGATAAGCGGCTGCCTTGCTGTTCAACGCTGACTTCCTACGGCTTTTTCTGCAACTAATTGTTCAATGAAAAACTCTAAATGGCCACCTGGCTGCGCTGGAATAGGCCATGTTAAGGCTTTACTCGCCAACTGTGTTATTGCAACGGCTGCCGGTGAACCTGGGTAAGCATCGACAATGGCTGTTTGTTTACGCACTGCTTTACGAATGTTCTCGTCAAACGGTACTGTCGCCACTAATTCTAGTGCAACATCTAAAAAACGCCCTGTCACTTTGCTTAATTTACTAAATAGCTCTTGGCCTTCTCGCACGTCGCGCACCATATTAGCCACAACTTTGAAGCGGAAAACACCGTGCTCTCTATTCAGAATTTTTATCAATGCATACGCATCTGTCAATGAAGTAGGCTCGTCACACACAACGACCATGATGTCTTGTGAGGCTTTTGAAAAGCTCAACACCATGTCTGAAATACCTGCCGCTGTATCAACGATTAGCACGTCAATTTGCGAGCGCAGCTCACTAAAGGCACGAATTAGGCCAGCGTGTTGCGTTGGCGACAATTCTGCCATCGACTGCGTGCCTGATGTGGCAGGGGCGATCTTTATTCCGTGCGGACCGGTCACTAATACTTCATCAAGTGTACATTCGCCGGAAAGCACGTGGGATAAGTTTTTCTCAACACGCAAACCTAACATAACGTCTACGTTAGCAAGACCGAGGTCCGCATCGAGAACCATTACACGTTTACCTTGCTTCGCCATGGCGATAGCGGTGTTCAATGTAATGTTTGTTTTACCTACGCCACCTTTGCCACCGGTGACGGCGATTACTTTGATTAACCGTGATTGCTTCATTTTTCTTAAGCTACTCGCTTGGTCGTCAATCATACTGCTTATGCTGTTTTAATTGCGTTGTTACCACTAGTATGATTCAAACCGTACTTTTTATAAAGCTTTGCAGCAGCGGAAACCAAAGATTTCGCTTCTGCAATCTTAATGTCTTCAGGTACTTTTTGACCATCGGTGACATAACTAACCGGTAATTGGTATTCAACCGCTGCACTAAGCACCTCTCCTAAAGAGTAGCACTCATCTAACTTTGTGAAAATACAGCCACTTAGTTCAATATCATCATACGCTTGAATGATTCTCTGCAAAGCAGGATATTGCGTATTTGCTTGCGCTACCAAATATTTTTTAACATTTGGCATTTGTCCGTTATCAAACTGCTTAATTTGTTTAATTAATCGACTGTCTCTTTGACTAAATCCAGCCGTATCAATCAATACTAGTCGCTTATGACGAAGTTGGAATAATAAATCCGCAAGTTCTTCACTAGTCTGCGCTTTTCTCACCGTGCAGCCAATAATCTTTCCGTATGTCGCTAGCTGCTCATAGGCGGCAATTCTATACGTATCGATGGTAATCATCGCAACCGACTCTGCACCGTATTTTTGCGCATAGCGGGCAGCAAGTTTCGCAACGGTAGTTGTTTTACCGGTACCTGTTGGTCCTACTAATGCAACAGCACCTTGTGCGCTAAGTATATCGTTTCCTGTCACATTTATGCGATTAGCCAATAGGTTAAGAAGATATACCCATGCATCTCGTTCGTTGTAATGTGACGGCGTATAGCTAATAAGCTGTTTCGCTAACGCGTTGCTTAACCCCATATCGGTTAAACGGGTGATTAGATATTGATGAACAGGTTTTTGACGTTTGTTCTTAGCTTCCATCAAGTCGGCCACTTGATATTGCAATACATCGCGAAGAGACGCTAGCTCTTCCTTGATTTGCGCAAGCTCCGCTGACTGCGTCACAGCGGTATCATCCATACTTGACGCTTGATGCTCTGGGAAAGCGTTCTGACGAACTGGTTCATGAGAAGACTGCTGTGCTTCTACGTCGTCAATAAAGGCTTCTGAGAAGTCTAAGTGCGAAGCAATTTCATTGGCGTGCTTAGCATTCGCTGTCATTGGTTGGTTGGGTTGCGCGGGACTCGCTACGCCATTATTTCCACCGTGCTGCTTTTCTAGCAGTGCTTTAAGGCTATCAGGACCGTCGTCACCAATGATTTCGCTCAAGCTAGGCACTGCCTTTTGACCAGGTGTTTTTGCAGCGGCTTGTGGAGACGCTTTCGGCGTAAACAACTTCGCTTCAGGTTCTTTGTCGTAGGCTGCGACAAGCTCAATACCGTCAGCGACTTTGCGATTTGACATGATCACAGCGTCACTGCCCAATTCAGCTTTAACTTGGCTTAACGCCTCACGCATATCTTTGCCGAAGAAACGTCTAATTTTCATTGCAACCTCTCCAATCACCCAGTGTCAGATTATTGACCGACCGAACTGACTATTTTTATTTGTTTGTCGTCAGGCACTTCTTGGTAAGACAGAACATGAAGCCCAACAACCGAATATTTTAAGAAGCGAGACAGAACGGGTCGTAGCATGCCTGAGGTAAGGAGTACTGCAGGCTCTCCTTCTAACTCTTGCTGCTGACTGGCTTGCTGCAATGATTTTTGCAGCTTGTCTGCCAGGCCTGGTTCTATGCCAGCGCCATCTTCGCCACCTGCTTGAAGTGACTGGTGCAACATCTGTTCCAACTCTGGCGCCAAGGTTATGACAGGTATCTCTTTTGCACCTTGAGTAATTTCTTGGACAATTAAACGTTTAAGGGCAATACGCACTGCGGACACTAAAACATCGGGGTCTTGGCTGCGCGTGCCGTACTCACTGAGTGTTTGCACGATTGTACGCATATCGCGAATAGGCACGCCTTCAAACAATAAGGTTTGCAGTACTTTCACGACGGTGCTTAGCGGAAGGATGTCTGGTACTAACCCTTCAACCAGTTTCGGATGCTGCTTGGCAAGCATATCAAGAAGTTGTTGCGCTTCCTCGTGCCCTAATAATTGATATGCATTGTTAGAAAGTAATTGGCTTAAATGGGTCGCTACAACGGTCGCAGCGTCTACAACTGTGTACCCAAGGGTTTGTGCATGCTCCCGTTTGTTGGGCTTAATCCATACTGCGTCTAAGCCAAACGCGGGGTCTTTAGTGGCACGCCCTTCTAATTTACCGAACACTTGCCCTGGATTAATAGCAAGTTCTTCATCGTGACTGATGATGGAATCCCCAATCGTTACGCCTAGCATAGCGATGGTGTAAGTGTTGGGCTCTAAATCCAAGTTATCGCGAATGTGGACAGGCGGAATAAGGAAACCCAGCTCTTGCGATAGTTTCTTACGTACGCCTTTAATGCGCGTCAACAACTCGCCACCTTGGGATTTATCGACAAGAGGAATTAAACGATAGCCCACTTCCAATCCGATGGTATCTACCTGCTGAACATCATCCCAGCCAAGCTCTTTCACTTCAGGCGCAACCGATTCATCTTTTACCACATTGTCTGGCACTTTGGGCTCTGCGGCCTTTCTCTTTTCTTGGACCGACTGCCAGTAAGCAAAGCCTGCAATCAAGAATGAGAAGCCTAAGAATGCGATATGAGGCATCCCAGGAATGATACCCATCACAAATAGAACGCCCGAGGCTATATAAAGAGCTTGATTATTACCAAGCTGACCGCGGATTTCTTTGCCCATTTCCTGGGTCTCGTTTTCACGAGTAACGATAATGGCTGTAGCGACCGAAAGTAATAATGAAGGAATTTGCGCCACCAAACCATCACCGATGGTCAATATGGTGTAGATTTCTATAGCGTTACCGAATGAAAGCCCGTGCTGAATCATGCCAATAAAAAGACCACCGACAATATTAATCAGCATGATGAAAAGGCCTGCGACCGCATCACCCTTTACAAATTTTGACGCACCGTCCATCGACCCGTAAAAATCCGCTTCTGCGGTAATCTCTTCACGGCGTTTACGTGCTTGGTCTTGATCTATATACCCTGCATTTAAATCAGCATCTATGGCCATTTGCTTACCGGGCATAGCATCTAACGTAAAGCGAGCGCTTACTTCTGAAATACGTCCTGCGCCTGCGGTTACAACTTTGAAGTTGATAATAAGAAGAATGGCGAAAACAACAATACCTACGGCGTAGTTACCACCAATCACGACCTCACCGAAGGCTTCGATAACTTTACCTGCTGCATCGCCGCCTTCATGCCCGTAAAGTAAAACAACGCGAGTAGAAGCCACGTTAAGCGCTAATCTCAAAACGGTAGCGATAAGTAACACCAAGGGAAAAATGCCGAAATCTACTGGACGCTGGGTAAGTACAGCCACCAAGATAATGACTAGCGACAACGCAATATTAAAGCTAAACAGCACGTCCAGTAAGAATGGCGGCATAGGCAATATAACCATGCCCATAATTGCCAAAAGGACGATGGGTGCGCCTAAACCACTAGTGAAATTTTGCAGCTGATTTTTATCGAATCGCTGAAGATAACCGGATAACTGCATGGCTTGGTGTCTCTCTATCAGAAAATTGACGCTTTACGTGAAACTGAAGGAGAGTTTTCAACTAACGTGCCAGCTTTGTGTATTACGTAAAAGTTATCCAAATCCGAGCTGTAATCATGCGTGATTACTGTCTACAGCGACTTGTATAGAGCGATTAAGATTTTGTATCCGAGGGACATATGAACAGTTTATAATTACGTCACTATTTCTAGGGCCAGCTCTTACCTATGCCCCGCCTTCAAAGTCAATTTTTCACCCATTTAGCGGTTGGGTTAGTGTCGGTACTCTGGTGGGATAGGCAAATCCCGTTTAAGTGGCTTAGGACGTTTGCCCTTACCTGCTTTGTGCGCTTTTAACTGATAAACATGCGCAAGCACCTGCGCTACCGCCATAAATAAAGCGTTAGGAATTTCATCGTCCACTTCAGTGGAGTAGAAAATGGCTCGCGCTAACATGGGTGAAGGGATCAGCGGCACATCGTTGGCGGTAGCAATTTTTCTGATGTGCATCGCTAGCTCATCAGCACCTTTAGCGACCACAACCGGCGCCCTCACTCCCTTCTCATCATACTTGATAGCAACCGAGAAATGGGTCGGGTTAGTCACCACTACGTCTGCTTGTGGTACTTCCTGCATCATGCGCTTGGTTGCAGCCTGATATTGTAGACGGCGAATTCGGCCTTTAACCATAGGGTCGCCTTCCGCATTTTTCCGTTCGTCTTTAACCTCTTGCTTGGTCATCTTCATTTCTTTGTTGTGCTTATACATTTGATAAGGCACATCAATGAGCGCGATAGGGATCATGCCGCACACCAGAATAAGAAACGCCCACTTTAGCATGTCGAGTGCGTGAAAGATGTTTCCCGGATAAAGCTCCATATCAAGGTGGAGCGCTTCATCTTCAAAGAACAGTAACGCTCCGATGGCCATGCCAATTATGACCACCACTTTCGCTATAGACTTGAGTAACTCAACCAAGCCGTTCATGCCGAACATACGCTTGAAGCCTTGAATAGGGCTCATTTTTGAACCCTTAGGTTTTGCACCTTCCCAGGTAAAGTTAAAACCGCCAAGGGCGATAGAGCCATAAATGCCCGCTATCATTGCCACAACCATGTATAGCAGCACGGCAGGGCCTACTGCCGAAAAGGCTTCACCCCATGCGCCAAACATGTGGGTGATATCATAGGTTTCGTCACGAGAGAGAATGAACATTCTCTGAGTAAGTTTAAAAACAGACTCAGCAATCCACCCGCCCACAAACAAGAACATAAAAGCACTGACGATAAGTACTAGGGTCGTAGAGAGTTCACGGGATCGGGCTAGCTGCCCTTTTTTTCGGGCATCTTCGAGTTTTTTCCCCGTGGGGTCTTCTGTTTTTTCGCTTGAACCTGCCATGTTTTCCTACGAACAAATATTCAATAGTTCACACATAAACTGTTCGGCTCTAAACCATTGGGTTTCGAAGTGTGCAGTAAAGTTATCAAGTGTTATCCAAATAATCAGTAATCCCATTACCTGAGCAATGGAAAAACCAATACTAAAAATGTTTAGCTGTGGTGCAGCTTTGGTCATAACGCCAAACGCCAAGTTCACGATAAGCAGCGAGACAATTGGCGCAAGGGAGAGGGTCACTGCCGATATAAACATCCAGCCGGCCCAATGGGCAATATCGCGAAACTGTTCACCGGTCCACCATGCTTCGCCTATGGGAAACGCCTCAAAGCTCATGACTATCATTTGGATCATGGACAAATGCCCATCTAAGGTCCAAAACAATAAGGTTGCTAGAATTAGATAAAACTGGCCGACTGCGGGCACGTTAATACCGTTTACCGGGTCAACGATTGACGCAAACCCCAAACCGGTTTGCATTGCTATAATTTGACCTGCAAGCACGAAGGTATTGAGCACCATCATTGATATAAAACCAATAGCAATGCCTATTAGCAACTGCTGAATAACGATTAAAAATGTGCCCACATCCACCAAATTTTCTATGGGTGACGGGGGCACTACCGGCATGATAATGAGCGTGAGCATTATACCCAACAAGGCTCTTACCTGCGGCGGAATGGATTTAGCACTCAAGCCAATCATGGCCACGAATAAGCCGCTAATGCGCATAAACGGCAGCAGCATGTCTGCTAGAAATTGATTGATGGTCGCAAGTTCGACTTCCACAGCTTTAGCCTTCTATCCCACAACTTGCGGGATCATATCAACCATTCTGAAAGTAAAGTCCATAAGCTGTTGCACCAACCAGTTGCCTCCCCAGCTCAATGCGAGAAGCGTAACAAGCAAGCGGGGCAAGAAACTCATGGTCTGTTCGTTGATACTTGTCGCCGCCTGGAAAACAGCAACAACTAGACCTACGATCAAGCTTGGAACAATCACCGCAGATACCAACACAATAACCATGAACATGGCTTCTCGCAGTATTTCTACAAAGACTTCTGGTGACATAAGCCCTCCTAGACGCCCATACCGAAGCTGGTCGCCAACGTACCGAATATCAGGTTCCAACCATCAACCAACACGAACAACATGAGCTTAAACGGCAAAGATACAATCATAGGTGAAAGCATCATCATACCCATGGCCATCAATATAGACGCTACCACCAAGTCAATAATGAGAAAGGGCATAAATAGCATAAAACCGATTTGAAACGCGGTTTTAAGTTCACTGGTTACAAATGCGGGGATAAGGATGGTTAGCGGTACTTCATTGGTATCAGCGTATTTTCCTTCGTCTCCGGCTATTCGTACAAACGTTTCTAAGTCTTTTACCCGTGTTTGAGAAAGCATAAACGCGCGCATAGGGCCTTTGGCTTGCTCAAGAGCGTCTAAACTGGTGAGTTGCTCGTTAAGATAGGGCTGTAAAGCTCGCTCGTTCACCTCTTCAAACACCGGCGCCATAATAAACATGGATAGAAACAAACTAACGCCAATGAGTATCTGGTTTGACGGTGATTGCTGTAAGCCAATCGCCTGACGCAGAATAGACAACACCACAATAATACGCGTGAAAGAGGTCATCATCATGATAAACGCAGGAATAAGGCTTAGCGCTGTCATGATAAATAGCGCTTGAAGCGTCATGGTATAGTCTTGAGAACCATCTTGATTGGTTGTCACCGTGACTGCAGAAATCCCCTGTTGAGCATAGGCGGGCTCAACGAGAAGTAATAAGGGCAGTATTAAAAGTAGCCAGGCAAACTTACGCATCTCTCGACTCTTCCTTTGTTTTATTCTTTTCTATGTTGGGATTGAGCTTTCCCGCCATGGCAGCAACGAGCTTTTGTTTAAACGCATCGGCGCCATTTTGCTGCTCGCCTGTGGTTTTGTTCACACCTTTCACAGGCACATCGAGATTCTTATCCAATTTGCTTAAATGAGAGATGTTGTGACTGGTTACACCAATGAGGTGCTGCTCTTCACCTACCTGAATCACCATAATTTTTTCTTTTGTGCCAACAACCATGCTGGCCGCGACTTTCATTTGATTTCCACCCATGGCAGTGACATTAAATCGACGCATCACATAAGCCAGGGCGAAAATGACGCCAACAACGACAAGTAAAGAAAGGAAAATTGACAGTACCGAGGTGGGATTGGTGATTGACTGGGTCGACTGTGCGACGGCTATCTGGCTAAATAAAAGGGGCAGCATTGCGCAACCCCTTACTTTATAAGAAGTTTTATCTGAGCTTCTTGATTCTCTCAATTTGACTAATAACATCCGTTAATCGAATACCGAATTTGTCGTTGACCACTACTACTTCTCCATGAGCAATCAACGTGCCATTAACTAATACATCTAGTGGCTCACCGGCAACACGATCCAGCTCCACCACAGAACCCTGGTTCAACTGTAGCAGATTTCGGATACTTATTTGACTACGACCGACTTCCATCGAAATAGTCACAGGAATATCTAGAATAGTATCTAGCTTTTTCTTTTCTTCTTGCGTAATCGGCGCGTCGTCAGTTAATTCGTCAAGTTCAGCAACTTGTACGTCTTCGTTATCGCCAGCCTCTTGTTCCGCTTCAGATTCGGCTTGTTCGGCCATTGCCGCTGCCCAATCGTCCATACCGTCTTCACTCATGGGAACTCCCCTCTACCTTACAGGTCTTCTTCGAGTACTTGCAGTTCTGCGTCATTATCAATAATGCGCCCACCGCGGGTTAATAACTGTAGCTCAGACTTCACTGAAGTCGGTCTTGCAATCTTCTCTACAATTTTCAGCGCCAAATTGTCGCGACTGCGACCTAATTTAGCCCTGAACGTGGGTAAATCTTCAATTAATACTGTGATGGTTTCTGGCATCTCCACAGGGATGATATCGCCAGGTTTAAACTCCATCACATCGCGAAGCGGTACATCAACGTCTAGCATATGCGTAGTTAACGCTACTTTAACGTCCATGATTTCATCGCGAAGGGCCTTACTCCAACGTAAGTCTGTATCTTCTTTATCGCTTTGAACACCCGCATCAAGCAATTCGCGAATGGGCTCTAACATTGAGTATGGCAAGGACACGTGGAAGTCGCCACCGCCGCCATCTAGTTCGATATGGAACGAGCTGATGACCACCACCTCGGTCGGGCTCACAATGTTCGCCATCGCAGGGTTTACTTCTGAGTCCAAATATTCAAACGACACATCCATGACCGGTGCCCAGGCTTCTTTATAATCTTCAAAGATTATTTTAAGCAGCATCTGGATAATACGGCGCTCCGTTGGCGTAAACTCCCGGCCTTCAATCTTCGCATGATAACGTCCATCACCGCCAAAGAAGTTGTCTACCAGAATAAATACCAAGCGGGCTTCCATGGTGATAAGCCCCGTACCTTTAAGTGGACGGAAACGCACCATGTTCAAACTCGTTGGAACGAATAATGTGTGAATGTATTCGCCAAACTTAATCATCTGAATACCGTTAATCGATACTTCAGCTGAACGTCGCATCATGTTGAACAAACTCACACGCATGTGACGTGCGAAACGTTCATTAACTATTTCAAGCGTAGGCATACGCCCACGCACAATTCTGTCTTGCGAGGAGAAGTCGTACTCGAGCGTAGAAGCATCAGAGTCGCTGCCGCCGACCTCTTCTTCTTCTACATCATCTACCCCGTGTAATAGGGCATCGATTTCATCTTGAGATAATAAATCACTCACCGTCTTCTACCTTACTTAGTCAATGCATTACTGCATGACAAACCCAGTGAACAATACGCGCTCAACTACATCGCTGCCCGTAATGTCCTTTAATGCTTTTTGTACTTCTGTTACTGCCTGCTCGCGAAGCTCAATTTTACCGGCTTCGGTAACCAGATCGTCTGCGTTTGAAGTACTAAAAGCCTGTAGTAATGTCCCTTCAATTAGCGGTATATGCGTCTTCGCCAGCTCTTCATTGTCAGAACCGCGCACAAGCAACTGCACTTTTATCTGAACCAACCTGTCTCTTCCTGCGCCCGGCACGTTAAAAACAAATGGTCGCGGCATCGCTACGTAAAGCGCAGTGCCCATTTCAGCTTTCCCTGCTGCTGATGCTGGTGCACTCGCAGCCGCTGCTGCGGCATCAGTCTCGGCAAGCTGTTCGGCTGCTGGCTCATCACCGCCTGCGAACAATAAGAAATAGGCAGCTGCACCGCCTCCTAAAAGAACCACAGCGATAATGATGATCAACATCATTTTGCCTTTCTTTTTACCGCCTTCTTCTACTTGTAATTCTTCTTCAGCCATGTGTAACTCGTCAGTAATGCTCGGAAAAAACGTATTATCAAGGTTCCGTCAAAAATGGCAATGCCATTATTTGAGGAAAACAATATGCGTACGGGTAATTTTTTGCGTCTTCACGCTTCCTATTACCCTCTAATATCACCTACTGCTCACTCCTTTCATTCAAAACATAGCAGCGTTTACGTATTCTCTCTATGCGACCTATTGGTAATAATTCATACGGGATGTGGTTAAGCGTAAAAGTCAATGCCGCCCTTGTCCGCGCGCGAAATCGACTGCTCAATAACCCGCATGCCATCCGTGTCGTCTACACCGTCATTTTCTCCACGATCCCCAGCTCCCTGACCTTGATGACTGTTTCCTGCAAGTTGCTGGCCATTTTCTTGACCAGAAGAATTATCTTTCCTAACTTGGGCGTCGCCTAACTCAATACCCTGTTCTGAAAGCATATCCCTTAGCTTAGGCATAGCATCGGCCAACGCATCTTTAGCTTGCTGTGATTGCACAACAAAGCTCACGCTTGCAGCGTCACCCGCCACATTTACTCTCACCTGCATACTGCCAAGCTCAGGAGGATCTAAGCGAATTTCAGCCATGGTATTTCGCGCATTAACCATCCAGCGAATTTTCTCACTAAGCTGCTGCTGGCCGTCGCTCTTATGAATATTGACCGCTTTATCAAAACCTTCAAACTGCTGCTGAGTTTTTGACGCTTCAGCGCGAAGCTGAGAGTTTTCCTGCATAACCGATTCAGTTGGATTAACCAATCCAGCAATAGCGTGTTGAGCACTTGCTTGAGTTTGCGTCATCAAATTTAAGAATTGACTGGCTTGACCGTCGACACGCGCTGTCATTGAAGCAACCACATCAGCACTTACCGCAGCATCTTTTGCGGCATCGGCAACAATAGTTGATAAATCAATGCCAGGCTCTCTACCTTGCTGAACTTGTTGCTGAAACTCGTTAATGCCAGCGATAATGTTAGCCTTCACCGCTTGTTGCTGCGCACCACCAGGCAGAGCCGCGACTACACGCTCTGCAAACGCTTCCGTTGCCTTTTGCGCGCTTTGTGGCGATAGCTCACTTATCGCTGAAAGCAGGTCGCTTGAAATTTCTGTAGCACCAAAAGAATCAACTACCTTGGTTTGCTCGCCGCTGTTTTCAACGTTTAACAGCCCCTCAGATGATGCTGATTTAGCGTCGTTTGATGCTGCTGCATTTACCGCCACGCTGCCCGCAACAGCTGCCTCTGAAGTTAACTCGGCCAATAACTCTTGAGCCTCGGCGAGATTGTCATCAAGAGATTTTGCCTGAATATTGTTAAGTTCATCTGCTAGTAGACTTAGTACGAGCGATTCATCGGCCGATTTTTTACCGCTTTCAGATAGCCCATTTAACGTTTCTAACATACCGCTTAATGCATTTGCGGCTTCAGTGTCTGACGCTAGACCTTGTTCAGGATTTTCTGTGTTCTCAGTCTGCATGAGCTTGGCAATTAATGCTGAAAGCTCATTGTCATTTTTTACTTTTTTATCTGAATTAGTATTGATATCGGTTTGCGCATTTGAAGACGCATTGTTCGCTTCACTATCACTTCCACTCTGTTGATTGTTAGCGTTGCCACCAGTAAGAAGTGAAGTTAGTGCAGTGAGTGTTTGTTGTGCTTCAGACGACAGGGATTCGATGGCTAATTCACCATCATTGTTACTATTAAGTTGCGACAACAGATGAGCCATGACCGATGGCATATCGCTCGCATCCACATCCTCCGGAAGCTTCCAAAGTTTTCCGCTTTCTTTTATAGATACGACGTTAACTGCCTCGCCTGCAGCTTCAGAGATCCCCTTATCTTCTGTGGTACCTGATTCACCTGAAGATTCATCACTTTTTCCAAAACGATTGGCTACCGTCTCAACGTAGGCAATCCAGTCTGGCTCGCCGTCGTCTTTGCTTGGCTTTCCGTCTGGCGTGCCAGGTGAGGTTATAACGCCAGCCTCGGCATCTTTCCTGCCGCCTTCTCCAATGACATACTGCGCGTCGGTCACGTTTTTTTGTTCAACGGCGCCTTCAGCGTCGTCAATAACGAGATTGGTATTTTCACCGTCAGTCGAGGGCTGCGTTGTCGTTGCTGAACCTTGCGCAACCTCGTGCGCACCATGCGTTGCATTTTCTTCTTGATTTGCATTATGAGAGCCAGCTTCAGACTCAGCTGGAATATCTGTGACTTCGTCACGAACAGGTAAATCTGTATGTCCCGCATCGCGGTCTTTACCATTTTTGATCGTGTCACTGGAGACTGAAGATTGGGGAGCCGCTCTGTCCGAACGGTTTGCTGTTCGAGATTGAGCAACCTGATCTTCTTTTTCGTTTAAAACAAAATCTGACTTGCTCGATTTCGCTTCTTGATAAAGTCGGTTAAATGCTTGGTTATTTTCACTGTTCGCTTCTTGCTGAGTTCCAATACTTGTTCCAACGGCTTTCGCCGTACCAGAAGCAGAGAATGGTAATGCGGCAATGTCTGTTTTATGTGCGGCAACTTGTTGCATATTGTCCTACCGTCCTACATTTAAATCGTCTTTCACCAAGAAGACGTATCGTGATGCGAATGATTCACGTGGCGTTTTATTACAAAAAACTTGATGCCATTTCATCGCAAACCCACCAGCGCTTACTTAAATTACAATCACTTAGCATTTCTTAGTTAGCATGTATCGCTATGATTTTTCGCTACGGCCCTTAGTCGCCCCCGCTGAATTTCAAACGCTATACTGTGTGATGAAACTCAAAGAAACGATGATTTTCCGTAGTAGCGATTGCAAAGTAATTACGTCGCGCTAGTACATTATGAAATGGTTATTGCAAGGGTTGAGCCAAAGTGGCAGAGGCTCGACTAATTATCAGAAAGGCGAGCGCTTAGCTCTGAAAAATCGTTGGGTAGCAAACTCATCCATCATGGCCTGCTCAGCTCTGGCTTCTTTTTTCTGCTCTGCTAACTTTTTCTTATCTAGCAACAAGGTAACAGCTTTCACTTTTTGTTGTTGCTTTAGCCACAGTTGCTTTCGCTGATCCGCCGCCATTTGTGCACGAGCAATCACTTGCATCTGTTGTTCGCACGCTTTATCCAGTTTTCCAACGAAGGATAAATGCTGCTGATAATAGGTGGCGGTAACACCTGCTTGACCGGTTTGTTGAATACCTTTTATGTAGTCAATGCGGTACTGCTCAAGACTGGTTAGCTTTTGCTTTTGCTGATTAACGTTCTGTTGGGCCTGTTTGTAGTATCGGGCTTCTCGCTGCTCTTTTTCGCGCTCGAATTCGGCTAAACGTTCTAGTTGTTTAGACATTATGCGATACCTTTTGGAAAGTTGATGACTTCTGGATCATAGGCAAGCTAACTTGCATTGCAGCACTATACATTAGCCTTGCCCCAGCCCTTTAGCTAACGCAGCCATACCCTCTAAACTTTCGTCATAAGGTATGACTTGTTTCATTCCCTGCTGCAATAAAGCATTGATTGCAGGTTCTGCGCGAATTGCCAGATCAATTCGCGGGTCTGACCCTTTCGCATAAGCGCCAATAGAAATGAGGTCTTGGTTTTGTTTGTAGTTTGAATAAACCTGACGAATACGGCGCGCCATCAATTGATGTTCTTCGCTCACGACCATAGGCATTACACGGCTTATTGACGCCTCGATATCAATAGCAGGGTAATGACCGCTATCGGCAAGGGTTCGCGACAACACTACGTGACCATCTAAAATAGCGCGAGCGGCGTCGGCAATGGGGTCTTGCAAATCGTCACCTTCGGTTAGCACCGTATAAAAAGCCGTTATAGAGCCCTGTCGTTCGCTGCCGTTACCTGCACGTTCTACTAGTGCAGGCAGCCGAGCAAACACCGAAGGCGGATAACCTTTTGTGGCTGGTGGCTCACCCACAGCCAATGCAATCTCACGCTGCGCCATGGCATAGCGAGTTAACGAATCAATCAGCAACAGTACCTTCATACCTTTGTCGCGGAAGTACTCTGCAATCGTTACCGCAGTCTCACATCCTTTCAATCGCATAAGCGGCGAAGTATCGGCTGGCGCTGCCACCACAACCGCCCGTTGGCGTTCTTCTTCTGTCAGTATTTCGTGGATAAACTCTTTTACTTCTCGGCCACGCTCACCTACAAGCCCAACCACGACCACATCGGCTTCACAGCCTCGGGTCATCATGCCAAGTAGCACACTTTTACCCACGCCACTTCCTGCAAAAAGCCCCATACGCTGACCAACGCCAACCGTATTTAACGCATTGATGGCACGTACGCCAACATCCATAGGGGTGTTGATTGGACGGCGAATGAGCGGGTTCATAGGAGGACGCGTAGTGGGAGCTCGCGCTTCGGCATTGATTTCACCCAGTCCGTCAAGTGGCTGACCGTTGCCATCGACTACACGTCCCAACAGTCCCATACCTACCGGCAAACCGCTTTGCCGGTTTAACGGCATAACGCGACTCCCTGGCACAATACCGCGAACCGCTTCAGTGGGCATCAAATAGGTAATATCATCACCAAAGCCAACCACTTCAGCTTCTATTTCGCCTTCGATGGTTTGCACTAAACATTGACTGCCCACCGGCAGCTGGCAACCTACAGCTTCAAGGGTAAGCCCTATGCCCCGGACTAATTTTCCCGCCGCAACAACGGGTGGCGATGTCACTTGTTTAGTAAGTGATTCAAAATGGGCATGCCAAGGGCTAGTCATTAGATAAACCTTGGTTTAAAAGAAACTTATCGATAACGTCGCGGCATCGACGCTCAATCGACACATCTACGGCATTTTGCGCAGTGGTAATGTCACAGCCACCGCGTTCCATTGCTGGTGCTTCAACCAAATTCCAGCCTTTTTTGGTAATTTCCTCTTCACCAAAATGCTCTTTTACCAATTCAATATCTTCAGGATTCATATGAATTTGATAGTCAGCTTGATTAATTGGTAGCGCTTTAATACCTTCGCTTAACGCCTGCATTATAACCTGTTGGTTAGTACTTACCTCTGCTTTAATAACTGCTTTTGCAAGAGTTACGGCGAGTTTTACCAATTGATCTCGGGTTTCATCGTTGGCTTGCGAGAGTGGGTCGTGAAATTTTTCAGCAAGCATTTGCCACACTTCGGCTTGTGCCGTCATTTGCTGGCGGCCTTCTTCAAGTCCTTGTTCAAGCCCTTCGGTGTGACCTTGCTCTTTACCTTCCGCTAAACCTGCTTCAAGACCTTGCGCTTTTCCTTCTTCAAAACCTTTATCTTTGCCTTCCTGATAACCTTCATCGTAAGCAGCCTGACGTATAGCTTCTATTTCTTCAGCGGTAGGCGGCTTAATCTCTTCCTCAACTTCAGGCGGTTCATACTTCCAGTCTGAACGTTTGTTTAACGCGTTGGTCGGCTCGTTTTCTCGGGGTGCAGTGGGGTCATCAACGAAAGGTAGGTCCCATTTTTTAGCTTCATTTACTTCGTTTTCGCTGAAACTTTTTTTGGCAGTCATATATTTACCTAGGCTAAATGAGTGACGGGACTAGCGTTCCTACAGGAACTCTTCGCCACCGCCACCACCAAGCATGATTTCACCAGAGTCAGAAAGTCGACGGGCAACAGAAAGGATCTCTTTCTGCGCTGTTTCCACTTCACTAATACGCACAGGACCGAGCGCTTCCAAATCATCATTAAGCATTTCAGCAGCACGCTTAGACATGTTGCGCATAATTTTGTCTTTAAGCTCTTCGTCAGCACCTTTAATGGCTTTAAGCAGCGCGTCTTGCTGTACTTCGCGCAGTATGGCCTGAATACCCTTGTCGTCTACATCGACTAAATTGTCGAATACAAACATCAGGTCTTGAATTTGCTGGCTCATCTCTTCGTCTTGCTCGCGAATAGCGTCCATTAACTGACCTTCTATCGCGGTATCTAGGTAGTTCATAATGTTCGCTGCCGACTTCAAGCCGCCCATTTTGGCTGCTTGTGTACCCGCTTGACCTGCAAACTGTTTCTCCATGATTTCGTTCAGCTCTTGTAGTGCAGCCGGCTGAACTTCCTCTAGATTTGCTATACGCATTAGCAAGTCGAGTCGCACTTTTTCAGGGAACTGCGCCAATATTTCAGCACTTTGTTCAGGCTCTAAATAAGACAATACGATAGTTTGAATCTGCGGGTGCTCATTGCGAATAATGCTGGCTACTTGCTTAGAGTCCATCCACTTCAATGAGTCTAGGCCTTTTGCACCGCTTCCCATCAGGATTTGATCAATTAGGTTTGCGGCCTTATCTTCACCTAACGCGGCTGTTAGCGCACGTTTAACAAAGTCTTGGCTTTGGAAGCCAATGGTACTGTAATTCTGAATTTCTTCGATAAAGTGCTTATGAACCGCCGTAATTTTGGTTTGCGTCATATCGTCCACTTTTGCCATTTCAGTACCGAGCTTTTGTACTTGCTTGGGCTCTAAGTGTTTCAATATCTGGGCGGCGTCTTCTTCAGAAAGACTCAGCAGCAAGATGGCCGCTTTTTCTACGCCTTCTAATTTACTGACGTCGTATGACGGCTCGTCAACATTGGCAAGTTCTTCAGCCATAATCTTATCTCACTACTCGTCTTGCATTAACCAGCCCTTCACTACTTGGGCTGATAACTCAGGTTCATTGGCCACAAGGGCACGTACGGCTTTAAGTACATCTTCATCTTTGTGCAGGTCAGGCAGCATGAGTGAACCATCTGGCGCAAAGCCTACCTGTCCTTCATCAAAGTCAGACGTTAACATGCTAATGGTGTCATCGCCTAAATCTAAGCCCTCGTCTGCATCAAATTCATCGGCGTCGTTCGACTCATCAGGATTAATAAGACGACGTAGCATAGGACGAATCACGAAGATGATAAGCACTATTATAACCAAGCCACCAACAACTAGCTTTAGAATTGGTAGAAATCCGGGCTGCTCCCAAATAGGCGCGTCTTCAATTTCCCCTGCGTCCATCCGAGTAAAGGGCACGCTTACAACTTCTAACGAATCACCACGGGTAACGTCAAAGCCAATGCCGCCCTGTAAAAGCCTACGAATGTTTAGAATCTCTTCTTGTTTACGCGGTGTTGGCGTCATCGCACCGTCTTCACCCGCAACTTGGGTATAGTCCACCGCCACAGATACACTTAATCTGCGAATAACCCCTGTCTGTTTCTTGGTATGACTGATAGTGGTATCAAGTTCGTAGTTGCGCGTAGACTCTTTTGCTGTGCGCCCAGGCATAGTTTGTTGACTGCCGCCCACAGCATTTTCTGGAATATTAGAATCTAACGGAGGCTGATTAGACAGTGCACCAGGAATACCACCAACACCACCACCTACGCTGTTTTCTTCCATTATCATTTCACTGCGAACCGCAGGTAAATCAGGGTTGTAGCTACGCTGTGTTTGTTCCATAGCTGTAAAGTCCATGGTAACGTCAGCTTGTGCTGTGTAGTTACCTATGCCCAATACTGGAATCAGTATAGCGTCAATTTTTTCTAAGTACTCTTGCTCACGCTGGCGCTCAATCTCGTATTCTTTTCTGGCACGAGCACTCATAGAATCTTGAGAGCCTGAGTTTAGCAGACGACCATTGCTGTCTGTTACGGTTACCTTAGACGGCTCCATGTTTTGCACTGCAGACGCAACGATATCGACAACAGCATCAACCTCTTCACCTGCAATAACGGCACCGCGCTTAGCCGTTAGCACAACGGTTGCCGACGCTTTCTTCTCTCTTCGCGCAAATACGTTTTCTTTAGGCATAGCTAACAAGACACGGGCTTTTTGAATGCTTGCGATATCTTCGATGGTAGCCGCGATTTGTTGCTCGCGGGCGTGTTTTAGACGTTCCATCTCAACACGCTGGCTCACACCAAACCCCATATCCTGCATAATGATATCGGTACCGGCATCAGAGGCCTTTGTTAACCCTTGGCGGGTCATGCCTAAACGGATGTTTTGGAATTCGTCACTTCTTACGTAAACAATATTGCCTTCAAGCTTATAGTCGATTTGGTTCGCATCCATATAATCGAGGGTTTCAATAAGCTCTTGGGTTTCCATTTTCGCAAGTGGGCGGTAATCAGGCTCTTGCGACCAGATAAGAATAAAAATAGCGATGGCGACGCAGATTACCAAAACAACCACAAGGGCCATTTGGCGCATCATATCTGCGCTACCTAAAGTGTCCATAAAACCAGATTTGTTTTCTGGCTCATTGTCCACTGCTTGATTTTGATCAGGAACCGTAAGGTTTGTACCTGTAGCTTCAGCCATAACCTACTCCACTTACACCGGCATATTCATTATTGTTTTATAGGCTTCAAGTACTTTGTTACGTACTTGAACAGTGGCTTCAAAAGCAATGCCCGCCTTTTCTTTCGTCAGCATAACTTGAGCTAGGCTTAAGTTAGGGTCGCCCATTTCAAAACGCTGCTGCGCGTCTTTAGATTCGAGCTGCATGCCGTTTACACCATCTACCGCATTCTTTAGCATGGTCGAGAAATCACTTGCCGAGCTATTAACTTCACTAAGCGGCTGCTGTTGAGGCTCATTAACTTGAAGACGAGTTTGCCCAATCATGTTCTGCATTTCTTGATACAAACTATTGGCTTTAACGTCCATAACCACTCCTAGTGCTTTTTCGAGACCGCCTGAACATCGGCGTATAACTTATGTATAGAGGGGATTTAGCAAAGGGCTTGCCAACTTTAAAAAGCCATATATATCAACAGGATAAATTAAAAATAAGAGGATTAGCCAAATTTATGGCGTTTGACTTAGTGAGAGCAACAAAAAACCGCCGCCTTCTTTACTACAGAGGCGACGGATAAGGACGAGGAAACCGAAAGTGTAGAAAGCGACCTTATGCGGGCACTTCAATACCGTCTTCGCGCATGCGCGCTAATTTGTAACGAAGGGTTCTTGGACTAATGCCGAGCTTTTCTGCCACATCTTTACGCTTGCCGTTACACGACACCAACGTATCGAGGATAATTTGATGTTCTTGGTAGCGCAGCTCAGACCCTAGCCTATTTTCTTCAACATGCTCTTGCGGTGTCTCAACAGGTGCAGTCATGTCTTCGTCAATCATTAAATCGCTGGCGTCGATCTCATTGTGTTCGCATAAAATAAGCGCCCGTTGAACCACGTTTTCTAGTTCGCGAACGTTCCCAGGCCAGCTGTATTGTGAGAGCTTATTGCGCGCTGCTGCGCTTAACCTGATAGTACCCAGCCCTTGAGAACTAGCATGACGCTGCACCAGATGTTCGGCAAGAGGGACAATATCACCCGGACGTTCCGAAAGCGGGCGCCACTCGATAGGGAATACATTTAAGCGGTAGTACAAATCTTCTCTGAACTCTCCCGCATCCACTGCTTTTCTCAAATCTCGGTTACTTGTAGCAATAACACGGACGTTGAGCTTAACGGTTTTACGTCCGCCAAGACGCTCTACTTCGCGCTCTTGTAACACGCGTAGCAGTTTAGCTTGAAGCGCCAAATCCATCTCGGTTATTTCATCAAGTAACAGCGTACCGTCTTGGGCTTGTTCAAATTTACCCGGGCACGCTTGGATTGCGCCGGTGAACGCACCTTTTTCGTAACCAAACAAGGTCGCTTCTAGCATGTTCTCTGGTATGGCTGCACAGTTGATGGCAACAAATGGCGCATCACTTCGCGGCGACTGATCGTGAATATAGCGAGACAGCACTTCTTTACCCGAACCGCTTGGTCCCATTACCATCACAGTGGCGTCGGACTTCGCGACTTTGCGAGAAAGCTCAAGTAACTTCAAGCTTGAAGGGTCAGCAACAATAGGCGTGCGTGACTCTATTTTTTGAGCCGGCGCGTAGCGTCCCACTAAATTAAGCAGTACTTCTGGGGCAAACGGTTTTGATAGATAGTCTGTAGCGCCATCGCGCATTGCCTGCACGGCATCATCAATAGTGGCATAGGCTGTCATCAATAGCACCGGCATATTGGGGTACTTAGTTTTGATACTCTTAAGTAGCGTTAAACCGCTCATTTCGCCCATTTGAATATCGCTTACCACTAAATCGACGGAGCGCGAAGACAGCACCATTAACGCTTCTTCAGCACAGTCAGCGGCAACAACTTCATAGTTACCTAACAGAAGGGTGTCTAGGAGTGCTTCGCGTAATCCTGCGTCATCTTCAACAATTAAAATGGTAGTTTTAGACATTATTCTCTCCTATGACCTACGCAACATGAGTCAATGTTTGTGAAGATTGAGCGTTCACCACACACGGCAAAGACACACTAAAGCACGCCCCACCTTCTGGCATATTTGATACGCTCAGCAAACCGTTGTGGGCGTTTACGACGGATTTAACAACCGCAAGTCCGAGGCCCGTGCCATGAGTTTTAGTTGTGAAAAACGGTTCAAAAATTTTGTTTTTGAGTTTATCCGGTACGCCAGGACCTTTATCTATAATGGCCACATGCAAACGTTCATCAGACACTGCAGTTTCTACGTGTACGCACTCCCCTTTCGGAGTAACTTGGCTCGCGTTGTGAACAAGGTTTAATAACGCGCCTTGAAGCGCTGTAAGATTACCGGTAATAGATACGTTTTTATCGAAGCCGCTAAAAGTTAGCGTTTGCTGTGCTTGAGCCGTCATGGTTTGGGCACTGCCTTCAATTGAAGTAAACAACTCTCCCAAGCTAATTTGGCTGACCACTTGTTCTTCCCCTGACTTAGCGAAAAGCAGCATGTCGTTAACCTGACTCTCTAGCTCTTTAAGCCTGTCAGTTAGCTTGTTTGCAAATTGAGTTTGTGCTTCTTGTCCCAAGCCTTTGCGTGTTAAATTAGACGCATAGAGCATGGCCGCAGAAAGAGGCGTACGAATTTGATGAGCAAGGGATGCCACCATTTTTCCAAGAGAAGACAGACGCTGCATATGACTCACGCGAGCTTGCAGCTGCCGCGTTTCGGTTAAGTCGGTAATAACAATTAATTGTCCTGGCTCATTTTCTAACGGCGTAATAGAAAGCTTCACTCGGCGACCGTCAACAAGTGAGACTTCGTGGCCGTCGTCAGCGCGAGGTTTGAATGAGCGCGTGATAATACTTCGCCACACTTCCTCTTCCAGCGGTTCACCTAACAGTGCTTTCGCTTGTTCATTGGCTTGGCGTACGATCCCTTTACCGTCTATAACGATAACGCCCGCAGGCATTACCTGAAGTAAGTGTTCAAGTCGACTCGCCTGCAACCGTAACGACGAAATATCGTCACTGCTTGAGGGGTCGTATTCATCACGAGATATCGCATTATCAATACTATCTAACGCATAGCTTGATGCTGAGTACTCAGTTGATTGTGGTGTGCTGTCAAAAGCCATATTGCCCTCGTCAAATTGCAGACGCTGTTAAACTATGGCTTAGATAAAGCAGAAGATGTGCCAATTCATCATTGGCTTATTTTTCAATTAGATAGGATGAAATTATAGAGGAAAGCGCAACGTCAATTACCTGACATTACGCTTCTTCAGTACGTTGAATATCGTACTTCCGCATTTTCTCGACGAGCGTTGTTCTGCGCATACCAAGTTTGTCGGCAGCTCGAGCCACCACCCAATCTTGATTGTCTAACGCCTGTCGAATGAGGTTTACTTCCAACTCAGAAAGGTACTCTTTGAGATTAACCCCTTCCTCAGGTAAAGATGAAGAAACCATTCCGTTCAAACCCTCGTGGTTTTGCTCGTTAAGGTCTTCTTCTGGCTCTTGCGCGGCCGCTTCAGCAAAGAGTGCATTGAATGCTTCACGCTCAAGAATTTCTTCTGGATAATCAGGCTCGTAAGCCTGTACATCACCGTATTGATATTTCTCAGGTAAATCGGCGATATCAACGATTTGACCAGGATAAAGGATTGTTAGGCGTTCAACTAGGTTAGACAGCTCACGAACGTTGCCTGCCCATTCGTGCTCCATTAACGAGGCGATCGCTTGCTCGGTAAAGCGCACACCTTCTACCCCATCACCTTGAATACGGCTATTTAGCTCTTGAAGCAATAAGGGGATATCGTCTTTTCTTTGTCTGAGTGCAGGACTATCAATCGGGAATACGTTGAGCCGGTAATACAAGTCTTCACGGAACTTGTCTTCACTGATCATGGTTTCCAAATTGCGGTGCGTCGCAGCGATAATGCGTACGTTACACTGAAGGGGCTTGTTGCCGCCTACGCGCTCGAAGGTACGCTCTTGTAACACGCGCAATAATTTAACCTGCATCTGAAGCGGCATATCGCCGATTTCATCCAAAAACAACGTACCGCCTTCAGCTAACTCAAAGCGGCCTTTACGCGCGCTGATTGCGCCAGTAAACGCCCCTTTTTCATGACCAAATAGCTCGCTTTCTAGCAGCTCGCCAGGAATGGCACCGCAGTTTACCGGAATAAATGGCCCGTCTTTGCGTTCAGATAAGAAGTGAACATTACGTGCAACGACCTCTTTACCCGTTCCAGACTCACCTAGAATCAAGACAGTGGCATCAGTCGGAGCAACCTGTTCAACTAATCGACGAACTATTTGTATTTGTTCGCTTTTACCAATAAGGCTTCTAAACAGTCGCGTCTTTGTTCCCGATGTACGAGACAAGCTCGGTTTGCGCCTTGAGTATTCTTGGCAGCGATGGATAGCTTGGGTCAAAACGGGGTAGGTTAATGGCGTTGCAATAACGCTAACGAGATTACAACCTGCTGATGCTTGGCTATTATTTTCAACCAATGCTACAAATGGTATGTGAGGAAACTTCTCAACCAGTCCACTGACTACGGCTGGCGATATGTGCTCTATAAGAACAGCATCAGCTCCACTATCTTGCAAATACCGTTCGCAATCACTAAAGCCTCGCGATTGACACGATTCTCCCATGAAGGTAACGATAGTTTCCAAGTTTTGAATAAGTTCCTGGTTGTCACTAACCAGCAAAATGTTCTTCATCAATTCCCCGAGAACGCTTTGTTATTATTTACAGTTTAGCGCATTTATAAATTGTAACGACAAAAGATCGGAGCGCAACCGCTGTTTTCGGAAATGTATCAATAAAAAAAGCAGGTTACCCTGCTTCTTTCGATTAATTTTAGCAAAATTAACGTATGTCGGCTTAACTCAACAGTGATAAAACCTGACTTTGCTGCTGATTCGCTTGCGCTTGAACGGTTAGCGCCGCCTGACCGAGCACATCGTTTGACGCCTGCTGTGACACAGCTTGAGCAAAATCAAGATCTTGTATGCGGCTACGCGCTTCAGCGGTGTTCACATTAGCTTGAGTAAGAGAACGCGCCGCACTTTCGAAACGGTTTTGGGTAGCACCTAAATCGCCTCGCGCGTTACCGAGCGTTTCAATTGCTGCATCAGTTGCACCTAGCGCATCTTCAATGCTGGTTCCCGACGTAATATCGATAGACAGCACATCGTTTAATTGAGCAGCAACATCCTGTGTATTGACGCTAATTGATTGACCCGCACTTGAACCTGATTGGAATTCAAGTGAGCCATTTTCAGATAGTAACGGCTTGCCAGCAAAATTCGTTTGCTCAATGGTTTGGGAGATATTCTCTTGTAGCTGTGTTATTTCAGATTGGATAGCACGGCGATCGCCACTGCTCAAAACACCATTACCAGATTGTAAGGTAAGTTCACGAATGCGGTTTACATCGTCATTGATGCTGCCTAAACCACCCTCTGCAACCTGCGCCAGTGAAATACCATCATATACGTTATTGATAGCCTGACGGTTACCTTCTACTTCTGAAGTTAACCGGTCGATGATTTGCTGAGCTGCTGCGCCGTCAGTTGCATTGTTAACTTTCTTACCACTGGCAAGCTTCTCAAACAGGTTATTTTGCTTTTCTTGGATTTGACCAATAAGCGAGTTACCTGAATCGGAACCTATTTTAATCATGAGGCTACCCTATTAAACTTTCACTAAATATAGTGTAGTAAATAGACAGAAGAATAACGAGTGACTGTTTTTTTAAAGAGTATGAAAATGAATACCCAACGGCTTAACGGTATCGTTACTGTTGAGTATTTCACTTTTTATTTAAGGAAGACTCGTTAAAAACTAATGGTTTATGGCATTGTTGCCGACACATGATATATTTAAACGATAATCATAAAAATCGTGGGCGATCTATGTTTGACGGCAAGTCTATATTGATAACAGGTGGTACAGGTTCGTTCGGTCATAAATACACCGAAAATTTGTTATCACGCTATAACCCCAAGCGCTTAATTATCTATTCGCGTGACGAGCTAAAACAGTTCGAAATGCAGCAGAAATTTAATGCTCCCTGCATGCGCTACTTTATCGGTGATGTGCGAGATAAAGACCGCCTTACGCGCGCAATGCAAGGGGTAGACTACGTTATCCATGCTGCCGCCATGAAACAAGTTCCGGCTGCTGAATATAATCCCACGGAGTGCATCCGCACTAATATCGATGGCGCTGAAAACGTTATAAACGCAGCTATTGATAACTCGGTAAGCAAAGTTATCGCGCTGTCGACCGACAAAGCAGCTAACCCCGTTAATTTGTACGGTGCGACTAAGCTCGCTTCCGATAAGCTGTTTGTTGCAGCAAATAATATGGTTGGCGCGGGCAGACCTCGATTTTCTGTAGTGAGATACGGGAATGTAGTGGGCTCTAGAGGCTCGGTTGTTCCGTTTTTCAATAAGCTCATTGAAGAAGGCACTGACCATATTCCGGTTACGCATAAAGATATGACGCGATTTTGGATAACACTTCAGCAGGGCGTCGACTTTGTTTTGAAGAATTTCGAGCGCATGATGGGTGGCGAAATATTTGTGCCCAAGATACCGTCAATTAGAATTACCGATTTAGCCGAAGCCATGGCACCAGGTGTACCAATTAAGATAGTGGGTATTCGACCTGGCGAGAAACTTCACGAAATGATGTGCCCTGGCGACATGGCCTTTCACACTTTCGAATATGACGATCACTTTGTCATTGCACCATCCATCAAGTTCTTCCACAGGAGTAATAACTTTACTTCAAACGGACTGGAGGAAGTAGGTAAGCCAGTTTCAGATGGTTTCGAATATGTATCTGATACAAATCCATATTTTCTCACGGTAGAGGAAATAGTTTCCTGTAATAAGGATGCGGATAAGTGATCCCATACGGACGTCAGTCGATTGATGAAGATGACATTAACACCGTCGTTAATTCACTAAAATCCAACTGGCTAACGCAAGGCCCAGCCGTACCAGCATTTGAAGAAGCTCTGACTCTTCAAAGCGGTGCTAAGCATGCTGTAGCGGTTAACAGCGCTACGTCAGCACTGCACCTCGCTTGCCTTGCTCTTGGAGTAGAGAAAAACGATACGGTATGGACCAGCCCCAACTCCTTCGTTGCCTCTGCGAATTGTGCACTTTACTGCGGTGCCGAGGTAGACTTTGTTGATGTAGAGCCCACAACAGGCAATATGGATGTAAGTGCATTAGCCGCAAAGTTAGCGCAGGCTAAAGAGCATGGGACCCTTCCCAAAGCTGTCATTCCCGTGCATTTCGCAGGTCAGTCATGCGACATGAAAGCTATTGCGGCGCTCGCTGAAAAATATCACTTTCGTATTATCGAAGATGCTTCTCACGCTATTGGCGCGAAATACCGCGATCAGCCAGTTGGAAGCTGTCAGTATTCAGACATTACGGTTTTCAGTTTTCACCCCGTTAAGATAATCACTACGATGGAAGGCGGCGCGGCGTTAACCAACAACAGCGAGTTAGCTCGAAAAATTCAGCTGATGCGAAGCCACGGCGTTACGGCAGTTCAGGACGAAATGACAGAAGTTTCTCATGGACCTTGGTACTACCAACAGGTGCTATTGGGCTTTAACTACCGCATGAACGATGTAGAGGCTGCACTAGGCACAAGTCAGCTAACAAAACTGGCTCAATTCGTTGAGCAAAGAAACGTACTCGCGGCTTTTTATGACAATGCATTCGAACATCAAGCCAATATCACGCCTCTGGATGTAAAAAGTAACTGCTACAGTAGCTATCACTTGTACGTTGTAAGAGCCACAAGGTTGAACTCTGAAACGCATAAAATTGCTATAGAGACCTTGAGAGCGAAGGGAATTTTTGCTCACGTCCACTACATTCCCATTCACCTTCAGCCGTTTTATCAAAAATTAGGCTTCAAAAAAGGTGACTACCCGCATGCCGAACAATACTATCACCATGCTATTACGCTACCTCTTTACCCGTCATTAACGCAAGAAGAAGCGCAATACATAGTCGATACGACAATTGACGTTGTTAATCAATTATCGAGTTAACTTCAAGTTCTAATATAGGCTCGCCAATGTTGTAATGTTTAGACGCATCACGACTAAGAAGTGCGTCTAAATGTTGCGGAGCTAAGCCAAACCCAGTTCTAAGTGACTTAACATTATCGTGGGTAAAGGGCTGCCCTTTTTGAATGGGTGCACTGGCGTAAAGCGAACGACGTCTTAGCTTATCTTTTTCGCTTACCGCATAGGTGACTTTACCTAAAGTCTGCTCTACTTGGCGAACGCTTTCCACCATATCAGAAAATTCCCTAGGCTCCATCGAAAACGCTGAATCTGGCCCACCAAGCGATCTGTCTAAAATGAAGTGCTTCTCTATTACTCTCGCTCCCAATGCGGTAGCTGTTATGGGTACAATAGAGCCCATGGTATGGTCAGAAACACCTACAGTTACATCAAATCTAGCGCGCATATCGGCCATGGTTTTCAGATTAGCATCAGCAAGAGTGGAGGGATAATTCGAAGTGCATTTTAGTAGTGTTACCTGATGGTTGTTTTCCCTATGACAGGTTTCCAATGCTAAGGAAATATCCGCCTCTTGAGCAACTCCCGTAGAAATAATTATGGGTTTCCCCGTTTTTGCTACCGCCCTGATTAAAGGAATATCTGTGATTTCAAAGGAGGCTATTTTGTATAGGGGAACGTTCAGTTGCTCTAGAAATGCCACGCCATCTACATCAAATGGACTAGAAAAAAACACCAAGCCTAGCTCTTGAGCCACTTTCTGCAGTGGCTCGTGCCATTCGTAAGGCATAGACGCTTCTTTGTATAAATCCCACAAAGTACGCCCTTTCCACAGCCCTTCTTTGCGCTTTCCAAAAATGTCATTATCAACATTGATAGCTAGCGAATCTGCGGTGTATGTTTGTACTTTAACCGCATTGGCACCTGCTTTCGCCATCGCCTTTATCGTATCGACGGCCAAATCAAAATCGTTATTGTGATTGGCAGACAGCTCGGCAATGATGAAGACTTGGTCGTTAAATGGATACATCTGCTAAGACTTATTAAAATATACAAGCACGTCGTTAATAGACGTTAACTTATCGAGATCTTCATCTGGGACAGTAACGCCAGTCTTACCTTCAAGTTCAACAAATAGATTGAATAGATCTAAGCTATCTAACCCATACTCAGAAAATGCTTGTTCGCTGCCTAGGTTGCTTACATCAGTAGTCACACCAGAGTCAGTCATTGCTTGTTTTACATCTGCTTCAGTTAACATATTCTTCATTCCTCTTTAATAGGCATGTGGCCCACGAAAACCCGACCCCAAACCCGCTTAAAACGAGTCGCGCTGAGTTATCGTTAGACAAATAGTTTTTCAATATTAGGGGGATAGACGAAGAAACGGTGTTACCCGTATTTTCCAGTGCTTTAATAAACTTAGCTTCACTACCTTTGAAGCGTCTTGCTATGGCGTCAACAATAGCTAAGCTTCCTTGGTGTAAAATAAACGCGTCCACACTCTCTTCGGGCCAATCGTTCTTTTCTAATAACGTTTTTATTGCAGGAGCAACGTTCAACGAGGCAAAGTTAAAAACTTGCCTACCATTCATATAAAGCTCGCCTTGTTCAACCTTTAAATGTTCAGCGCCTTTTCCATCAGTACCAAATGAGCAGTCTGACACCACAAGCTGTGGATTTTCACCCATCCATGTGGCAGTAGCGGCGTCGCCGAACAGCATAGAGGTTGTTCTATTAGGCGTTGTAATTACTTTTGAATACGGATCAGCGGTTACCAATACACCATTCTTTTTGCCAGAAGCCGCTAAGAAGCCTTGTAAAATCGATAACCCATATACATACCCTGAGCACCCAAGTGAAACGTCAAACGCCGCAACATGAGTAGGTAGTGCTAACTTTTTATGAACTAATGCCGCACAGTGAGGCAAGCCTTGCCCGTCGGGGTTTTGTGTTACAACAATAAGGGCATCGATGTCTTCTTTGGCAAGATCAGACTCACACAGCAACGCATCAACCGCTTTTACCGCTATATCAGAGGTGTCATCACCTTGTTCTAACCTTGGCAAAAAGCGCGCGCCAAGCTTAGTCTCAACAAATGATGCCGACTCCTCGAAGGTCTCTGCTTGTTTGAAGTTATCGACACCTTCTTTCGGTATGTAACTTGAAATAGCTTTAATGCCTATCATGCTATTCTCCAACAATGAACTGTACGGTTCCAAAACGTTTTCCATCGATAACAACGTCGTTAATTGAAAACTTGTTTTGCATTATCCGCGTGGTTTTAATTGAAAGACTTTCATAACCTATCGGCAGTTCATCAAAAAAGTTAAGCTGCCCCACTAACCACTTGCCCGTCTTTAGACTAAAGAGTGTGTTATGGAGTTTTTTCGTCAAGGCAACCACTAGTTCTACAGTTGTGCAGTCGTTACGAAAAAAAGAAGTCGCCTGCTGCTCATCAGACATGACATCAGCACGTTGTACTAGTATATCTTCGTCAAATGGGTAGGATTCCTGTACTTGCCCTTCTGTCTCAACAATCACGCCTCGCGTTCTTTCTTGTGTGTTCTTATCAAGAAGCTCAACTGTACCAACAATGTTTTTTTCAACATCATCTTCGAGCTGCCCAAACAAAACCTCACACTGCCGATGAATCAATTGTTTAAACACGAGTTTGGTTACGATTTGATTTTCTTCACACACTGCAGTGCTAAACCACGTATAAAAGTCGGTACTATGGAGGTAGTTTCTCGAGCCTTTAAATTTGAGCTGTGTTTTCATTATCGAATCCTCTTAGCCGGATTTCCCAACATGGTAGACTCAGGGGCAACGTCCTTAAAAATTGCTGCTCCTGCTGCCACTGTGCTGTACATCCCAACACGCACGCTGTCTCTCACAACGGAATTTGGCGCTATTTGTACACCTTCCTCAATGTGTGCATAGCCACACAGTGTTGAATTAGGGCCTATATCGACTAAATCATCAACCGCAACATCATGCCCTAAATTAGCATTAGCGCGAATAAAGCAGTTGTCACCCACTCTTGTACCGGGCTGAAGCACAGTATTTGCTGCAATGACAACACCGCAACCGAGTTTAACGTTAAAACCGATGTTCGCTGACGGATGTACCAGCGTAGCTAACCGGTGCTGTGGAATGTTGAGACGCTTAAACTTTTCTGCACGGGCTTTCATTTTTCCCACGGACAACAGTGCATAAACGAATAACGTATCTTCGTCTAAACTTTCCCATTCATGGGGCGCGCCCAAAACTGGCCATCGCTCTATATATTCACCTGCAGGAATATTGTCATTCAAAAAGCCGACTAGCTCTAAAGGCTCGCCAATCTTTATTAGATCAAGCACGATTTGTGCGACAACCAAGCCGTTACCGCCACCACCTATAATCACTACCTTTTTCAACACATCCTGCCTTTATTTGATAATTTCATCTACCCACGGTTGATTGTGGTTGTATGCTTCCATAATCGATAACGCGCTTTGTGACATTGTTTTCAATGTATCTGGAGAGCATCGCAAATTCTCAAGCACATTGACAACGCGTTGTTGAATTTTTTCTAAGCGCTTCGACTCTGTGCTGTAGTCCCCAACATAGACCGCGGCCCCCTTTTCTTCTAATGCGATCGCTTGCGCAACTTGATTTTGTGCAATAGCGAGAACAAGGGTCGGTAGCGCCATTTTACAACGCTCCCAGGACATGGTGCCACCTCCACCAATTGCCAGGTCAGCCTGCGCCATTAATAATGAAACATTCGATGCTTGCACATGTAATTTAAAGCCGTGCTGATTACAAAATGCGTGTATTAACGGCTTGAATGGGTGATGCTCTCCAATGATGACGTCAACGCTAACAGGTTCATCTAAGCTTGTGCACCACTTTGCGAGCAGCTCGCAGATAAATAGAGTGGCATTGTCTTTATCCATTCCTCCAAAGCATACAAAAATGCGCTTTAGTGCTTGGGGCAATGTAGGGGGGGAAAATGCAAACTCTTCTCGCAACGGAAAATACTGGGGACCGATCATGAGCTTAGTATTATTTTGAATTTTTCCATCCCATTTTTTCTGAGCATCAAGTACTAAATTAGGGTCAATCAATACATCACATTTTAGTGTTCGGTCGGCCAGCCCATCAATAACGACAACTTTTGCATTTAGGGCTTCTTTTAACGCAATGTGCCACTGTGAAGTCAAAGAAAAATGATCTACAACAACAATAACGCGCTCGTTTAATGTTGTATGGTGCAATGCCGCTAATGACTCACGCGCATCATTGGATTCTGTTCCACCTAACCAATGAGCGTGAGGACACCAGTTTCCTGCGTATTCTTGAGCGTTGGAAGTCGGTAACTCGATTACCTTAAAATCTGCGCGTCTGATTTCATCTAAACAATGCCCCTTGTGAGGCTTTGAAATAAAGTATATTGAAATACCGCGCGCTCTTAATAGCTTTGCCAGTGTAAGGCAGCGCATAACATGGCCAGTTCCTATGTGTTCACCACTGTCTACGCGCACCAACGCTGTAATCGAGTTGTTCATTTTCACAGCCCTCGAGACTGGATCGCTCTGAATAGAAGCTCTGCGGTTTCCCAATCTTCTTCGGTATCGATATCTTGCACGCGGTATCTTGGCATCAGAAACGCGGTGGCGTGATGAGAATACATTGGCAAATTCTTTAGAAAAGCGTCAGCCTTGCCCCAATAGAATTGCCCTGCGTCATGGTAGGCTTCCAGCAGATCCTGAGAGCGTGTTTTCATGTGCTGTTTATCAAACATTTCAATATCACCTTGCGGCGTAAAATGGAAAGCACGTTGAATAGGAAAAGGAAAGCTTGTTGCAGAGAAACAGAAGTCCTTCTTCGAACTTTTTAATTTTGCAAACGCATTCACTAAGTCTTCCGATGTAACAAAAGGTGCGGTAGCGTAAAGCACACAACAGTAATTTGCTGGTTTTTCGTTGTCGGCCAGCCATGTCAACGCGTGATTAACAACATCGCGAGTTACCGCATGGTCATCAGACAATTCAGCTGGACGAACAAACGGAACGAAAGCCCCTTTTTCAATAGCAAACTGCGCAATTTCGTCATCGTCAGTACTTACAATAACCTTATCAAATTCCTTTGAGGCTAGAGCAGCTTCTATAGACCAGGCAATAATAGGTTTATTGCAAAAAAGGCGGAGGTTTTTTCGCAAAATGCGTTTGCTACCACCTCGCGCTGGGATTATTGCTACATTCATAAGTGTCTCTGCTGTTAGCGTATATCGGTTTAGCTACTTCTGACGCTAGTGGCACGGTGATTGAGTAATTTGCTCACGCTAAGACGACTTCTTTTTATTAAAAATGATCTTTGTTTTACAAAGTGATGCTTCTAACGGTCTTGGACATAACCAAAATCTATCACCGGCTTCATTGGTCATCTCTTTATCGGCAAGAGGCTCAGAAGCTAAAGCAAACATGCTGTACGTTTCAAAAGACGTCATACTATTTGACAACTTGTGGAAGTAATCATCGAAAAAACTCCCCCAATCCTCTTTCTCAAGCTTAGGAAACACCAATTTCAGTTTATTGCTCGAAACTAGCGCGAGTACCGCAGTAAACACGGATTTTTCCACGCCTTTTTTATCCGAATTGTTAAAGGGACTGAATACCAAAACGTCGGTTTCCGCTGTGTTGAAACCTTCATGTAACTCTAGCAAGAGTTCAGGTTCGTTTGTTATGAATGCCGCTCGGCTAACTTCAGGCTTGCGCTTTTTCAAATCAGCAGCACTTGAGATAAATTCAAGTTGATAGCGACGTTGACTGTTATCAATATTTTCGTTTAGGCCAAGAGTCTCAATAATATGGCTAGCAGAATCACTAATAAAACCTACGTTCTCACTCTTTACGTATTCTGATAAGCTGATCTCTTGTCTTTCTTTTGTGAAACTTGAAACTGAGTCAAAAGCATCAGGATACATCGAAACACTCGTTAACGCGTCATCAAGAAAGTTGTGCCAACACGATTTAATAGCTTCGAATTTCTCCATCACTAGTTCGTCATTTTTGAAATGCGTTAATTTACTGAAAATGCTGTTTATGTAATTCGAAGTACCATTGAAGTAAAAAAATAAAATGGAGCTTTTACGCAAATACGCCTCGACTAAGAACTTGCGCTGATCGAACACCAGTTTATCGATATCTTCGCGCCCATTAAATTCTTTGTCAGATAACGCTTTAAAATTGGTGATGTCCTCTATTAGCGCATCATGATTAAACCGTTTAGCAAAACGTTGTTGGAATTCAGCTACCGGAATAGGAACATGAGCCTGAGTTTGAATCCAGCTCATCGCAGCCTGTTTGTCTTCCAATGAATTAGTAATAATTAACGCGTCTTGCTCTAATGGAGGACTTCCAACGATTTTTGCGCCATCGTTTAAATTATAAACGTCAGCATCACTGAAAGCAGATAAGGTTTTCTCAATCACCGACTTTGACATGTTGAATTCAAACTTGGTATTTACATAGGGTCTAAAGTTCCCTCGCACTACCAATGAAGTGTCTATGCGCTCTGCGTGATTAAACAGTTCGCCGCCATCTTTTTTATAATAGCCTGAGGATTTAGAGTGATGGTGATTAACATCAACCATCCCCAAGTCAACGCCGAATAGATAAACTTGTTTAAAGCCCAGTTCTAACACGTAGTTAATGACAAAATTCGATACGGTAGGATAGGAAAAATGAAGGAATGGCAATTCTAACTCAGGAAAGAGTTCCTTCATAAAAACCGTTGACGACTCACCTTCTTTGAAAGCGAGAAAGGTGTCTTTATAGAGCTTTACCGTATCAGGGTGAACACCATTACAGCTGATAAAATTGATCTGCTTTAAATAGTCTTTATCGCCTATACGCGATGCCCAATCGAAAGACGCTCGGTTCGACTCTACTTCTGCGTGAAAGTCAGGAACAATACCATTACTGTGCATTGCCTGTAAGGCTGTGCCGCAAGATATGACTATAGCTCGCTCCCTTTCTTCCTTCAAAAGGGGCAGTAAATTATCAAGAGAGGGGCCATTTCCGACGATAAATACCGCTACCTCACTTAAATTTCTACTGAGCTCCGGCACGCCAGATTTGCGATAAAAGCCTATATTATTTTCTACCGCCCATTTCGTATGCGTCGTGCCAAAGCGAGAATGCTCGAAGTATTCCCCCATGGCGACAATTAAACGCAGGTCTTCTCTTAGCTTATCAACCGCAGGAAGAAGTACCTCGTTATCATAGCCGAGTGTTAAGTAGGTATTGGCAATGATATGTGTTCCGATAGAGTGGAATTGACTTAAAAGGTCCCGTACGAGGTTAGTTCCGTCATCCCCGATGTTAAGGTAAATACGGTGCCGTTTTTCTTCAACTTTGTTCAGAATTGCCGCCCAATCTATCGCAAACAGAGAAGCAAAAAAGTAGTCTCGGTTGGGTTCGCAAACAAAGAGTTTTTCTATATCTCGCGAGTCATTGAGCGCTTCTAACTGATATCCTGCTCCCATGCCAAAAAGGAGCATCGATTTAACGGTTTCCGGTAGCTTACTTTCTTCCTCTTCCATTCCCGCCAAATGTTCTTGGATTTTCCTTACCATTTTATGATGCGAATAATGAATGAGTTTTCCCCCTGCGTAGCCTAATATTAGGTTATCGCGGTTGGGCTGCTTCACAAATGCTTCATAAGCTAGTTCAGACTCGCGTTTTGGGCTGTCACCGTAAAGCGGTGTGCAGGTCTCTATATGGAAGAGGTTTACTTCACCTGATTGATTAGCTTTGGGCTCCCACTTGACCGGCTTGTAGTCGCTGAATTCTTTAGCTATATCAGGGTAATACTTCGCAAACGCTTCAATGTTTTTATCAAAAACGTCTTTACTAAGGTTACTGGTCGCCCAATCATTCGATGTAACCACCGGACTCCAAGGAACTAAATAGTCGTCAAATGGCTGCGAGGGAGAAAATGAAAATAGCCGCTTTTGCACGTCTTTAATTGTTAACCCAGATAGACTTCTAAGTACTGAGTCAAAGCTCGCACTATGATAATGCTGATAAAAATGAACTGAAGAAAAAGGACTTACCTGCTTTAATTCACTTAAATCTTCTAATACAGAACTACCGTCTAACTCGCTTTGAAAATAAATTGCCGTTCCCTTCTCTGCAGCAACTTTGAAAATTTCTGGCCAAACACCGGTGAGCATAGAGCAATGTATGAATTCAAAATTAGGCTCGTAAAGGACGATACTTTTGAAGTTAGTTTCATTTACCAATTTAAGTAGGTGAATTCCAAGAGCCAACCCCAGTACAACTAACACTTCTGCATCGTCTTCGATAGGCTTGAATTGCCGAGAAAAACCGTTTTTGTCCAATACCCAAGGAGAACTTATAAACGAGTCCACATGTTGGTGAATACTTGCGGTTACCTGTTCCCCGTAAAAGACCTTGCCGCTATTAAAGTCGACAATATCGAGTTCTTTATCTTTGTTAACGAAAACTGAGGTGGATGTACTTCTCGCCCGAATGAGCTGAGTAAAGATAGCCGGCATTACGCGCTTGAAAGCTATTAGGCTTTTTTCTTTGTTCTTTTTAATCGCGTACGCAGATTCAACTTCTAGCGATGTTTGTTTATCTTCATCATCTAAAAGGTAGAATTTAATAGCTTTAAGCATTATTTTTTATATCTCTTTGCCGCTTTTTGCGCTCTTGAAAAGCCAACTATCTCCTCTTTTGCAGCTAACTTCAACTTAAGCGCAAGTTCTTCTAATTCTTGATTAATAATTAGTTCATTTTCAGCGAAGATAGTGCGTTCATTTCCAGAGAGTCTGCTTAACTCGCGTAGAACCAACGAATGTCGCAGGCTGATTAGATGATAGAAAGTTTCAGTTGAAAGCGCGGCAGGCTCTGCTGCCACGCAAACCGCAATTGCTGCGTTGACTTTGCTTAGGAAAAGAGGTGTAGATGAATGGTTTAACTTATCGACGTTCAAATCGCTTGCTTACTTTCTCGTTGCGCTCGAAACGCCTCTTCTTTTGCTTCTTGGGGAATCTGCACCCAAGCATCTCTAATCGGCGATAACAGTGAAGATACCTCATCTAATAACTTAATATCATTGTTAACATGAGCCTCGTTCAGTTTCTCGATCATAAATTCATAGAGGGCAAACATGTTTTCAGCAACTTCGCCGCCCACTTTTACATCTAACGTATCGCGCAGGTGAATAATAATGGCCGTTGCTTTCGAAATAAATGTTGCCTTCTCTTGCAACTCTTTTCGTTCCATTGCACCTTTCGCATATGCAATCCTGTCTAACGCGCCTTGAAGCAGCATCAAGGTCAACTTGTGAGGATCTGCATTGGCAACATCTTGCTTTAAATTACCTTTTTTGTAGGCATTAATACCTTTAAGAGACATACTTTCTCCGAAACTCGTACGTTATAGTGCGGCTAATAATGCCGAGCTTGTCTGATTCAACTGTGCCACAGTCTGGTCTAAGTTAAGGTACTTGCTTCGTAAGATTTGCTCATAGTTGAACATACGAAGCTCCAAAGTTTCCCTTTCAGAATAAACACCCTCTCTATTCTCTTTCGCCGTTTTTTCGCGCAGAGAAATAAGGCCTCCAGATGACGTAAACTCATCAACGAAATCGTATAAGCGAACCGCTATACCTTCATTTTCGTCTGTAAACAATGTAGCGATATCGTCGAAATTGTCTTCCAACGCATCTTTTAATCTGTCTTCCCCAGACCCAATTCCAAAGTCTGACGAACTAATTTCTAACTTTCCATCTTCGTCTAGCTCTATACCAAGTCTGAATAACCCACCGAGCTGTGAAGTAGACACGTTATCGCCAATAATGGATGATAGTCCAGACTGGATTCCTCTTAGCAATGAGTCTCCAGCAAGCGCACCATCTTCTTCCAACTCAGATTCACCATAGCGCGTCAACGTTCCAATTTCGTCAATAATCGCATTATAGTTATCTACAAAATCCCTAATTTTCTGTTCAAGACCTTCTTTGTCAAAACCGATTTTCAGCGTCGTCGACAAAAAGTTGCCCGCATTATCTTTGGGTGAGATCTCGTTAACATCAAAAGTGACGTTTTGAATTGTGTTTTCGAACTTATTTGACTGGCTTTGAACTTCAATTCCGTCAACAAATGCAATTGCGTTTTTGGCAGATTCAATGTTAGCAGCGCTAATGTTATTAGTTCCACCCGCAGTTGAAAGTCTGTCTAGTTCTGCAGCGCCTGTATCATTGTTGATAACTAGATCATTGCCATCACCGGTCTCTTCAGACAGAAACACCAGGCGAGGCCCTTCGGCAGTACCTGTATCTATAATATTTGCGGTTACACCGAAATTATCGTCTGCGCTGTTGATCGCTTCTCTGAGATCTACAAGAGATGTGCCAGAATCAACGTTGATAGTAAATGAATCACCACCCGGAATGCTAAAGGTCAAAGAACCCGTTCCAGAACTTAAAACAGGATCTGAACTTGAAGTGAAAGCACCCGCGTCTGTAGTTATGCGACTTCCCGATGCAAGTTGTTGCACGGTAATATCATAACTTCCGCGTAATGCTGAGCTCGACGCATCAGCAGATAAAACGTCGTCATCTTCTGAAGGATTAACGATTGTAGGCTCTCGACCGTTAATATCAGTATCGCTACGTAAGTCATCGACAGCATCTTTAAAATCTGACAACTTAGACTTTATCTGTCCAAGACCAGAGATTTCTGCTTCGATCTTTTCTTCTTTTGTGTTGAGCCTTTCCTCTTTAGGCAATCTCTCAGCATCTAAAAGCTGCTGGACAAGATCATCAAGAGCTAAACCTGAACCTACACCTAGCGACTGAATAGTCATAACCTACCTCATTAAACCTGATTGTTGATAAACACCCCTACGCTATTCCCTACATCCTGCTGTAATTCCTGAATTCTTTCAGCAAGCTTTAAAAGCTCCTCGGAAGGAATCTGCCGAATAACGTCTCCAGATTGACTATCTTTAACTGTCACAACCGAACGATTGGTATTTTCGTCGATTGAAAAAGTTAAATCCCTGTTTTGAACAGTTAGAAATGACTCAACTTTTGCTACCGCCTCTTCAAGGTCAGCAACATTCCTCTCTCCACCTTGGTTATCGACTTGTCCAGATAAACCTTGAGATAAATTTTCATCTTCCACCTCAACGCTGTTGCTTTGAGATGAAGAAGACTTAGCAAGCTCATCTATACGATTTGCGTCACTGTTAACTTCTTTAGGTGAACTTAAACTGTCTCTTACCGACGATGCTGTATTTGGTGTTGTACCTGTTGAAGTACCTATCGCTGTACTTAATGCAAAAGGCTGACCATTTTGAATATTCGGTATTTCCACGTTTCTCCCCCCTTCTGAAACGACAAAACGGGAACCTGCCTAAGCAAGCACCCGTTACATCTCAACTAAGGCTAATTGTATTATAGCTTATCCAAGCAACGATAGCGCAGTTTGTGGACGCTGGTTGGCCTGGCTCAGAACTGAAACAGATGCTTGCTGAATAATCTGGTTACGCGTTAGTTCAGCCGTTTCCGCAGCAAAATCTGTATCTCTGATTTGAGAGCGTGCCGCAGACAAGTTCTCACTGATGTTACTCAGGTTACGAATAGTCGACTGGAATCTGTTTTGAAGCGCACCTAAATCAGCACGAACGCCCCCAACACCAGAAATTGCAGCATCGACGGCACTTAATAGCGCAGCAGCACCTGAAGCAGTTTCAACACTATCACCATCAATACCAAGACCGGCTGTACTAAAGCCAGTAATTGAACCTAGGTTACCGGTTGAAAGGTTTACTGAAATCGTTTGACCTGCGTTAGCACCCACTAGGAATGAAGCAGAAAAGTTACCATCTAAGATGTTAACGTTACCAAACTGAGTATCCGTTGCGATACGTGAAATTTCAGTTCGTAGCGCTGATACTTCTTTTTGAAGCGCCAAACGGTCAGCAGAAGAGTTGATGCCGTTTTGCGATTGAATTGATAGCTGGCGAATACGCTGTAGGCTCGTAGTAATCTCACTGATCGCACCTTCAGCTGTTTGTGCTAAAGAAATAGCATCGTTCGCGTTGCGTACTGCTTGGTTCAAGCCTTCAACTTGCGAAGTAAGTCTGTCAGAAATTTGAAGACCTGCAGCATCATCTGCGGCACTGTTAATTCTAAAACCTGAAGACAATCTTTCGAACGACGTGTTAAGACGATCATTTACGTCAAAAAGCTGACGTTGTGCGTTGATCGAAGACACATTTGTGTTAACGAATAAACTCATTGGAATACCTCCTAGGGACTCGTCGACCAATGTGGTACGATCAAATCCTTCCAGTTCAAATTAGCTTGGTCACTACTCCGAGCTAACGCCTCTGTTAAAAGTAAAGTAAATTACCCCTCAACTATTGGTATCGGCCAACCCTTTAGGTTCTTTAGTTTTTTTTTCGTTTTTTTGTCTTTTTTCGAAACAAACAGATAAGCTACTGAATTAGTTGACAAATAAATTTATAAAAATTTAAAAAGATCACATTTATTCGGTTGATTTATCAAGCAATGATTAAAACGACTTAAAGCGTTCAAGAAGGTTTGTCTTTTTCGCAACAAAGCGGCAGTACCTACTTCTCATACGCAAGACAGAATCGGCTTGTTAATTGAACGGCAAAGAATTGGAATGAGAATTGGAAAAAGAATTGGAATGAGAGTGCCACTGCATGTCTTATCAATAAGACAGGCGAAATCTTTTACTCTAAATTTAAAGTTGGCATTGATGCTGCAAGGTATGTTTTGAACAAATTGTCGTGCTCTGCAATTTGTTTGAAATTGGCGGGATGTTTCGGTATTACTAAAAAAAGGCCGAGACTATTTAATCTCGGCCAATTTGCTCACGTTAGGAGATTGAGCAAATTCAGTTTCTGTCGGCTGGCAGGTATTTAGTAGGATAAACTGGCCTCTCAACCAACACTTCTACACTCTCAGTCCTGTTAGTCGACGCTTTCTCAAAGGGGCGGCCTTACGGCCGCTATCCTTTTTCAGGGGATGGCCTCTCAACTCCTTCCCAAATTCAAGCGTCTTTTAATTAACCACCTAGTAGTGAAAGTGCAGCCTGTGGACGCTGGTTAGCCTGTGCCAGGATAGTAGTACTAGCTTGCTGTAAAATCTGGTTGCGGCTTAGTTCTGCCGTTTCGGTGGCAAAGTCTGCATCTTTGATTCGCGATCTTGCCGCTGATACGTTCTCTGAGATATTGCTCAGGTTTCTAATCGTAGATTGGAATCTGTTTTGAATAGCACCCAAATCTGCGCGAAGGCCACCAATTGCAGAGATTGCTGCATCTACATCGTCAAGAAGAGCAGACGCACCCGCTGCGGTCAAAACGTCGGCAGATATAATTCCAAGCCCTGTAGCACTGAAGCCGTTAACACCTGCTGCGGTTAATGCTTGAGTCGATAGGTTCACTGAAATTGTTTGTCCAGAGTTTGCGCCTACCAAAAAGCTAGCAGAGAACACACCTGAAAGAATACTAACACCAGCAAACTCAGTTGTTGTTGCGATACGTGAAATTTCAGTTCTCAATGCAGAAACTTCTTTTTGCAGCGCCGCTCGGTCAGCTGAGCTATTAATACCGTTCTGCGATTGAATCGCCAACGTACGAATACGTTGTAGAGCAGTGGTAGTTTCAGCCATCGCACCTTCAGCAGTTTGTGCTAGTGAAATACCGTCGTTAGCATTTCGTACCGCTTGATCCAAACCTTGAATTTGCGAGGTCATACGGTCAGTAATTTGCAGTCCCGCGGCATCGTCTGCAGCACTGTTAATTCTAAAACCAGATGAAAGACGTTCAAACGCGGTGCTCAAGTTATTACCGGTAGTGAACAATTGACGTTGTGCATTCAAAGATGACACGTTGGTATTAACAAATAGACTCATGGGTCTCTCCTAACAGTTTCGAGTGTTGCGCTATTGGTTTTATTATTTGCGCGATTAGTTTAAATATTTGGCATAGCCTGTGCTTTGAACTACATGTCAGTTTAATCTGACGTTTCATTGGCACACTACCAATGGAACTTGCTAAGTAGAGAAGTTACTTCTCTTTGCTGGTCGGTGGGTTTGGTGTTCCAGAACCTCAAACCTCTCACTACCTCCTGGCTCTAATCTCGCCGGTCAGCAGCTCTAACCATTCATCAGCAAACTCCATTTTTTATCGACCTTTACTTGAATTTACTTTAGTAATTTTTCCAAATAACTTTATTCGATTTAAAGCACTGTTTTTCCTAACTTTTAAATACAGTTAATTTAAAAAAATTTGTATTCAAACTGTGCTTTTTACGCTCTTAAACATTAGCTTTAGAAGCATAGAGAAAAGAAACATGGTTTATCTCCCCTTTGTAATAGTTATCGTCAAAGATCGAATTTTACTTTAGGTATTTTTTGCTAATTTTTAGAAAAACGGCGGATATAAATTAAAAATCTATATATTCCAGAGTGTTAGAGGGTAATTTTACGTGCACGAATAGTATAAATGAGGGGAATAACGCGTTTGAAAGGTCGGTATATAGAAAAGCTGGTCTTCAAAAGACCAGCTTTGAACGCACGTGAACTAGAGCACTACCTCCTGGCTTCACGTTAATGGCGATTAGCCTAGAAGCTGTAAAGCAGCCTGAGGACGCTGGTTAGCCTGAGATAATACAGTAGTACTTGCCTGCTGAATGATCTGGTTACGCGTCAAGTTAGCGGTTTCCGTAGCAAAATCTGTATCTTTAATCTGTGAACGTGCAGCCGACACGTTTTCAGAGATATTGCTTAGGTTACGAATAGTTGACTGGAAGCGGTTTTGCAAAGCACCCAAATCAGCTCGTAAGCTACCAATAGCAGAAATTGCGCTGTCCACATTATCAAGAATTGTAGAAGCATTTTCTGCTGAAAGAACATCACCAGTGCCAATACCAAGACCCGATGGGCCAAAACCTGAAACACCCGCAGCAGTAAGCGTAGGTGTAGACAAGTTAACAGAAATTGTCTGACCCGAGTTTGCACCTACTAGGAACGAAGCAGAGAACGCACCTGAAAGGATACTTACACCAGCAAATTCAGTGGTTGTAGCGATACGTGAAATTTCTGTACGTAGTGCAGATACTTCTTTTTGAAGCGCTGCGCGGTCTGCAGAACTGTTGATACCGTTTTGTGATTGAATAGCTAGAGTACGAATACGTTGAAGTGCTGTTGTTGTCTCAGACAACGCGCCTTCAGCAGTTTGCGACAATGAAATCGCATCGTTAGCATTACGAACGGCTTGGTTTAGACCTTCGATTTGTGAGGTCATACGATCGGTAATCTGAAGACCTGCAGCATCATCAGCAGCGCTGTTGATACGGAAGCCTGAAGATAAACGTTCAAATGAAGTACTCAATGAATTGCTTACATCAAAAAGCTGACGCTGGGCATTCAATGAGGATACATTGGTATTAACGAACATAGACATAAAGTCTCTCCTACACTCTCAGTCCAGCGTGCGCTGGCTGTCGGGATTTCCGACGTTTTGTTTTAGTAGTCATCAAGACCTGAGGGGTAATTGATGAACTGGCTCTCTCAGAAACTGTATCGACAACATATAAATTCTCTTTAGAAAAAATTACGATATTTGCCGATTAGCGGTAATATATTGCCGCTCGACGAGACAAGAACTTTCAGTAACCATCAGATTTTTAAAGGAGATTTCAATTGAAACAAAAACTTCAAATAGTTGAAATTAGTCGTGTATCACCACCTGCAGTTCATGCAGCCTTTACTGATTTGATGGAGAATCCCTTCGACAAAAGTAGCAGTTCACTGCTGTGCTGCTATCGCCAAGCAACAGATCATGTGAGCAGAGATGGCGCTATTGTTATCCTTACTTTGCGTAAAGAAACGTTAGAAGTGAACAACAAAGTGTTGATTAAAGAGCTCGGTACCGATTTAAGAGATCCTAAATTGATGTACGACGGTCAAAGAGCAATAGTAACGGCCTTCGCTAAGACAATTGATGAAAATGAACAAGCACATACTAAGATGCTAAGTGTTTTCTCCACAACTGGACAATCTTGGTCTAGCAAACACTGGTTCGGCGATGATGGCTGGTGGATATGGAAGCCGCAATGGATAAACAATAAGGCATTCGGCTTTGCTTATCACCGCCCCGCTGATTACATTTCGCTTTACGAAGGCGACCCCACCCGCGCAATGCGCGTCCACAAACCAAACGTTTTCGGTCTTGCTAAAAATAACAAGGGATTCCCAAATGAAAGCGCCCTCTTGTTTGACCACGACGGTGAAGCAACAGTATTTTTAAGACGAGATGCCGATACATTTTCTGCTCAATTTGGCACATCTACGCCTCCCTATACAAAGTGGTTCTGGCATGACTTAGGGATTTATATTGGTGGGCCTTGTGCCATAGTGCTCACTAAAACAACATTCCTTGTTGCTGGTCGGCATGTGAACTGGGAAACCAGAGAGTTTTCGACACGACTTTGGCATTTCGATAAGACAAATAAAACACTAACCGAAATACTAACAATGCCCAGTAGCGGTGATACGAGTTATCCTGGCCTGATATTAGATAATGATCTACTTTACATGTCTTACTATTCAAGCCATATAGATAATCAGGCGAGGGTCTATGTAGCCAAAATTGATGGGGTTAAGTCGTTATTTTAACCCGGACTAAATGTAGTTAAATAAGGAAAGGTTGGAAATTTGCGGAAATGTTGCCAGTGCCGCACTTAACGCGGTTTCCTGTTTCGCAAATTCAGTCGATGCTTCAGCGTAGTCAACATCTTGAATTGAAGAGCGCTGGGCTTTCGCTGCAATTTCCATGTCTAGGTTACTTTCATAAGTACTTTCAGCGATATTCAAGCGACTTCCCAAGGAAGCGCGCTCTAGAGATATTTTCTCTAGGCCGTTATCCAGACCTACCAATGCATCGGCGATAGCATCCTGTAGCGCTCCATGATTAATTGAAGTGTCTGATAGTAAAGACTGCACTTCATGGATTGTTTGTGCCATGCTTTTTTTCTCAGGTTGATCTAGAGAAAAACTGATCGAGTCGCCTGGTGACGCAACAGCTTCAAATTGCATACCTTTCAGCGTAAAGGGCTCTCCTGAGGTGTAGCCTACCGTTTCAATAACTGCACCACTGTTTTGATTAACAAGCTGAGCCTGACCTGTTCCGAGAAAATCTACCCTAAAGTCGTTGTTTGTTAGGTTAGCATTATCATAATTATTATTAAAAAAGGTATCGAAAGTACCTTGCTCCTTAATTGTCGCTCCCTCTAACGAGGTTACCGTATTCGCTGTTACTGAAAAGTTGAAACGAGATAGTACGTTCTCAAAAACTTCATACCCGTTACTGGTAGACTGAATCTTCGAGCTATTTGAAAGCTGAATGAAGTTTACGCCGGCATCGCCTGAAAAGGATATTGCATTACCTCCCGAAGCCGGGTTAAAAGTAAATGCTTGATTGCCAGATTGATAACCTGCGTACAGGTAATTACCATCTGCATCCTGCGTGTTCATCAAATCAAATATTTCGAGCTTAATTTGCTCTAACTCTGACCCGATAGCTCGTTTGTCAGGATCATCCAAAATGCCATTTCCCGCCTGAACGATCAGTGTTCTAGCACGATTAACTGAATTGGTAATATTCGTCAATACAGCTTCCTGCTGCTCGAGCGAACCTGTTACTAGATCATTGTTGCGCTGAAATTGGGTTAGCTCATCGATTTCTTCGGTTAAACGTAATACTTTTGCTGCACCAACAGGGTCGTCACTTGGAGTGATAATGCGTTTTCCAGAAGCCAGCTGCTCTTGAGTCTTTGCCAAATCGCCCTGATTTTGCATAATCGAGCGCATGTTTTGATCATAAATTTGATTCGTTGATATACGCATAACTCACCTACCTTGCTGACTGCAAAATGGTATTAAACAATTCTTGCGCCGTAGACAAAATTCGCGCTGCGGCAGCATAGCTTTGTTGATACTTTATTAAATTTGCGGCTTCTTCGTCTAAGCTAACGCCAGAGACAGACTCAAACCAATTCTGCGATTGAACCTTCATGGCTTCCGCTGAAGCAAGCGTTACTTTTGCCATCGAGGCATCTTCACCAATTCGGCCAACCATAGATGCATAAGCATCTTGGAAGGTACGTGGTGTATTCGTTGCCTCACTGCTCACTTGCACCGTATTTTCGTTTTGAATAGCCGCTAAATTAAGCGCATTACTGTTATCGTTAAAGCCATCCGTATTATAGCTGATCGAGAAATTATCCCCAGCTTTTGGCACGCCATCCAAGCTCAAATCAAAGCCTGGATCTGGACTTATTCCCGCTTGACTAATGAGGTTAGTTAAATCAGTTGTGCCAGTTACTGTAGCTAAAACATTTCCGCTTCCATCTACAACGTCGTATGTATCTGCGGCCGTAAAGTTAATTTGAGCTGGCGCTGAATTTATCAGCCCACCCGCTCCGTCAAAAGCAGAAGCGCCGACTTCTGTGTTAGATACCGTAACGTCAATAACATTTGCGCTTCCCAAATTTGTATTATTTGCTCCCGCTCTCACCGGGCTTGCAAACGCCAAATCTTCAGGGCGATTTGTCTCTAGTGTAATCTTAGACGCGATATCTTTAGTTGGCTGAATGTGGAACTCATTACCCACGGTATAGGGATCGGTTCCTGAGAAATCAACTTCAATACCACCGGGCAATTCATTAAACCCAGCTGTAACCGCGTAATTGGAATAGATAATATCATTGCCAGAAGCGTCTTTTTTCGGTGTGCCATCTGCATTTAATAGCGTAATTTCAATTTGGCTAGGCACGCCCGCAGTTACTGCCGTAACCTCAATTTTGTAGTCAGCATCCGTTAACTCTGCACCTTTACCTTCGGTAATCTGGGCAGTTACAACATAGTCACCATTGGTATCGCTATATGCTAATCCGCGAAACGAGGGTATATCGAAAATATTGCTACCAAGTTGACCGTCTAAGTCCATCCCCAATTTATTTTGCGTATTCATTGCATCGGCGAATGCTACTGATAGCTGACCAACATCCCGCATTGCAGGGCCTAAAATTTCGTTTCTGTACCCGAATAAACCGCCAAGTGCGCCACCTAAATCATCTTCTACGATACGTATTGAGGCATCAGCTTTTGTCTGTGAGCCAAAGTTTTTTTCTAGTTTAAGCTGCTTGAACGTTAAGTCAGCATTGGTATTCAGTTCAAATAAATTAAATGCGCCATTTTCTAATACCAATGACTCACCAGAAGTCAGATTAATTGTTACCGCTCCATTTTGCGTGGTGCTTTCTTTAACTGTTATTCCCATGATTGAAGCGAGCTCGTCTATCGCTTGATCTCTTTCATTAAGCAATGCGCTAGGCTGGTCGCTGGTATTGTTACCATTGGCAATAACAATATTGCGGTTTAGATCGCCAATGTTGCCAATCAAGGTGTTCGCCCGGTTCACCATCGACGTGAACTCTAGGTTTAATTCTTCTTCTTTCTCCAACATATAATCAGACAGTGTCTTCATTCGTTGGTACAAAGACTCAGATTTCCCTAACACTTGGTCGCGAGACGCTAGGTTAGTAGGATCGTCAGCAGCTGTCTGCAACGCGGCGAAGTACTCGCTCAATCCTTGGGAGATTGAGTTAGCCTCACTCGCTAATAGGTTGTCAATGGCCGCTGTTTTACTAGAGAATGCCTCAAGCTCGCCGACAGAAGTAATGTCCCTGCGCAATTGATTTTGAGCAAATACGTTGATGATACGTTCGGTATTGCCGATCTCTACACCAAAAACTTGGCTGTTTTGAAGCTCAGTGCGCTCGCGAACATAGCCTGGCGTGTTGACGTTGGCAATATTGTTACTGGTCGTTTGTAATAGCTTACTACTGGCGTTAACACCACTGGTCGCTAATGAGAATAAATCGACAGAACTCACAATGAAATCTCCAATGCTATGGCATTAACGTGCTGAGACGATCGCTGTTATACACTGCCATTATCTTGCGCGCGTATTCAGGGTCGGTAGCGTAGCCCGCTTCTTGAAGCGCATGGGTATAGCGCGCTGCGTCAGAAGCATTCTCGACAGCATGGCTGTAGCGAGGCTGTGATGTGATAAAGCGTCCATAGTCTTCCATTGCGTCTTCTACTGACGAGTAGGACCTAAAAGCAGCCTTTTGTTTTTGCGGTAGTCCATTGTTAAATTCCAACGTGTCGACTACAGCCTGATCTCCTTGCCATCTCTTATTTGCTTTGATGCCAAATAAGTTGTGCGAGCTTTCCCCATCCGCTTTATGGATAACGAATTTCCCCCACCCGGTTTCAACCGCGGCTTGGGAAATTATTGCTTTAGGATCCATTCCGTATTTTGCTGCCACTTTCTCAGCTATTGGCATTAGGCTCTCTACAAACTGCTCGGGACTTTCGAACATGGCATCTTTTTGTGCTGACTGGCTGCGAATAGACTGTGAAGAAAGGGCAATATCCTGCGCCTCAGCTACGTTGTACACACGGTTTCTGTTAAGTGATGATAAGTCGCCGTCACTTCTGATTACACTGGCAGGCGTATAGCTATCCTCAGTTTGACCTAACTGTTTAACAATGACATCAGCGAGACCTAAACCGCCACCGGAAGTGAGGTCTGTCGCTAGCTGTTGGTCGTGCATATCACGATAAAACTTAACTTGCTGCGAATTAAATGGGCTATTTTCGTCAGCAAGGGCATCTTGCGCTTTACGCATTGATTTCAACATCATTTGCACAAATATCGCTTCAAACTGCTGGGCAGCTTCTTGCAATACCGTCTCGTCGCCCGACGCAATGGCTTCACGCATTTTGTTTATGCTGCCCATATCGTGGACATTGCGAGCCATATCAAGCTGACTTTTTGTGCTAAGTGATTCCATCTGCTTATTCCGCTTTGACCTTATTTTTACTAACGTCTCGTAAATGCTCTTTGCTCGTTTTAAATAATAACGAGCTCTCCACGCAACGCGCCTGCTTGACGTAATGCTTCCAAAATTGCCATTAAATCGCCCGGCGCAGCGCCCACCTCATTGACCGCGCGCACAAGCTGGTCCAGAGTAACGCCTGGCTCAAACTTAAACATGCGGCTATCTGCCAAATCGACATCAACAATCGACTGAGTGGTAACAGCAGTCTGCCCTTCACCAAACGCGTTAGGTTGAGAAACTTGCTGATTTTCAGAGATGGTCACCGTTAGCCCGCCGTGAGTAATTGCTGCTGGTAACAAGCGAACGTCACTGCCAATAACAATGGTGCCTGTGCGGCTATTTATTACCACCCGCGCTGGCGCATCAGCTGGTGTAAATTCAAAGTTTTCTAAGGTAGCCAAAAAGCCCACGCGCTGACCGACATCTCGCGGAGCCGACACGCGAACAGACGCTGCATCAATGGGCTTAGCAATAACATAGCCATTTTCGGGCTGTGCACCTAAGCGCTCGTTGATCGTATCTGCAAGCGACTTAGCCGTTGAGAAATCTGGATAATGGAGGTTAAGCGTTAACGTGTCGCCATTGGCAAAGCCTGTTGGTACAGATTGCTCTACCATCGCACCGTTTGGAATTCTGCCTACCGTTGGCGTATTAACGACAATGCGCGAGCCATCACCGCCTTGTGCGCCAAACCCGCTCACGACTAAGCTGCCTTGCGCTACAGCGTAGACTTTACCGTCAACACCGCGAAGAAACGTTTGGAGCAGCGTACCGCCTTGAAGACTGGCCGCCTCGCCAACTGAAGAAACCGTAATATCAATGGTTTGTCCGGGTTTTGCAAAAGCAGGCAGGTCGGCGTGTACCGCCACTGCGGCCACGTTTCGTATTTTTGGCTTGGTGTTAGCGTCAAGACTGATACCAAAGTTACGCAGCATGGTTCTGAAACTTTGTTCGGTAAACGGGCTTTGTTCACCCGTTCCAGGCAAACCTACAACAAGACCATATCCCACTAATTGGTTACTACGTACGCCTTGAATACTCGCTACATCTTTAATGCGCTGCGCACCTGCCTGTGAAGATAAAAGCATTGTGAAAGCGGCTAATACTACTGAAAACAAACGCATGTTCACTCTCCTATCCTAAAACCTAAAGAGGCCACCAAGCAGAATCAAAGAACTTGGTTAACCAACCCTTTTCTTGTGCTCGCGCAAAACTTCCCGTACCCGAATATTGGATACGCGCATTTGCAACCTTAGTGGACACGATTTCATTCTCGGGACTAATGTCTGCCGGACGAATGATGCCGGTAAGACGGATATATTCATCGCCCTGATTCAGGGTTAGCCACTTTTCGCCACGAATAACAAGGTTGCTGTTAGGAAGTACGTCGACCACAGTAACTGAGATAGCGCCGTTTAAGCTGTTGCTTTGGTTAGCTGTGGCATCACCGGAGAAATCTCGGGATGAACTTATTCCCAATTGTACGGACTCCCCGCCAATATTTATCGCTTGCCCAGCTAGCCCGGTAATAGGGTTTAGATTGACGTTTGAATCTTTCGCTGTGCTAGTGTCGGCTGATTTACTCGCTTGGGTATTCTCGCTTAACGTTACAGTGATGATGTCACCGACTCTTCTTGCGGTAACGTCAGAATATAAGTTGTTAGCAAGCTGCGAACGAAAAAGCGAGCCATCCTCTACTACCGTTTCACGCGGGTAATCTGGCACTACCGGTGCAAACGACGGGTCGTTTGCCTGAACGGGAGGCTCGTTTGTACTGGCGCAACCGCCAAGTATCAGAAGTGCAGCAGATAAACCTAAAATACGCATGAAGCTACCTACTAAAGTTGCTGAATAACCTGACCAAGCATTTGGTCGACCGATGAGATAACCTTTGAGTTCATCTCATACAAGCGCTGGCTTTCGATAAGGTTTACTAACTCTTCGGTCACGTTTACGTTAGACGTTTCCAACGTGCCTTGTGAGATATAACCCAAACCTTGCAGACCAGGGATCCCCTGAATAGGTGCACCGCTTGATGCTGTCTCTACATAAAGGTTTTGTCCGGTTGGTTGTAATCCGGTTGGGTTAACAAAGTCAGAAATATTAAGCTGACCGAGTACCTGCGGTTCAGCTTGGCCCCGTATGCTCACGCTAATTTCACCATCTTGAGAAATTGTGATTTGTTGCGCATCTTCGGGAATAGCCACTTCAGGCTGAAGCAAAAAGCCCGCGCCAGATGTAACAATTTGGCCTTGGTCGTTCAGCGAAAACTGACCATTTCTCGAATATGCAATGGTGCCGTCTGGCTGCAATATTTCAAAGTAACCACGGCCCTGAATTGACATATCAAGAGCGTTTTCAGTGGTTAACAGGTTACCTTGCGTGTGTGCTTTTTGAGTAGCAACGACCTTCGAGCCTGAACCAAGCATGAGCCCAGAAGGTAGCTCTGTGTCAGCAGACGAACGACCGCCTGGCTGATTGATATTCTGATACAGCAAATCTTCAAACACCGCGCGATCTTTTTTGAAACCCACTGTTGATGCGTTTGCTAGGTTGTTAGACACCACTGCCACATCTGTCTGTGCGGCGTCTAGTCCGGTTTTACTAATCCACAATGCTGGATGCATGTTAACCTCCGACGTTGCTCATAGGGCAACGGTGATAAAAATTCTTTTACAGGATGCGTAGTAGCTGATTACCGCGAGTATCAAGCTCTTCTGCTTGCTTCATCATTTTGACTTGAAGCTCGTAGTGACGCTGCAGACTTATCATGTCCACCATTTCGTCAACAGCATTTACGTTGGAACCTTCAAGCATGCCCGACATTACTTTTACGTTGGCATTGGCTGGCGCTATTGAGCCATCTTCCATTCTAAATAAGCCGTCATTGCCACGTTCCATGTCTGCATAGTTTGGACTAACTAATTTAAGTCGCCCCACTTCTTCAATAACATTGGCAGGGGCACCTAACTGTCTCATCGACAACGTGCCATCGGCGGCGATATTGAGGTTATCTAAAGGAACAGGAAGGAATATTGGCCCATTGTCACCAAGCACGACGCGATCGTGGATATCTGTCAAAATTCCGTCATCGCCTAACTTGAAATTTCCATCACGCGAGTAAGCTTCTTGACCATTTTGATCTTGTACAGCGAACCAACCATCACCTTGAATGGCTACGTCTAAATCGCGGTCTGTTTTAATCATCGGGCCCGACTCGTAATTATTCGACGGACTTTCTGTCATGGAAAACACGCGAGTCGGCAAACCTTCGCCGTAGGCCGGCATTGACCTTGCCTGCTCTAACTGCGCTCTGAATCCCGTTGTCTGTGCATTAGCCAAGTTATTGGCCCTAATCCCTGTTCCTAGTAGGTCTTGGGAGGCGCCACTTGCTGAAATATAGAGAAGTTTGTCCATGACTGACTTTTGACTCTGATTAAACCTTAAACAAGATTTTGCAAAGGCAGTGCCAATCTGTGGATATTTAGTGCAATTGAAAAATAAGGGCGGTATTGAATTGATATATATAGAAAAATAAAAAGGTCGCATTGTTGCGACCTTTCTAAATCGGGTCAAATAGGTACGGTTTTCCGCGCCTAAAATTTGCCGCTTAGCAATCTGCTAATGTAGCTTACTGCAAACTATCGAATGTTAAGGATAGTCTGGTTTAGCGAGTTGTTCACTTCAAGCGCACGCGAGTTTGCCTGGAAGTTACGCTGAGCGATAATCATATCGATGAGCTCAGTGGTAAGGTTAACGTTAGCTTGTTCTAGCGCCGAAGAGTTAATTTCGCCGAAAGTACCAGTTGTTGCTTCACCCGCTAGTGCCTCACCAGAAAGAATACTTTCCTTCCACTGAGTACTGCTCTCTTGAGTTAGGCCTTGTTCATTAGAAAAGCGAACCAAAGCGACACGAACAATAGGTTCAGACGTACCATTAGAGAACGTTGCACGAACCAGGCCGTCAGGACCGATATCGATACCCGTCAATCGACCTACAGGCAAACCATCCTGTTCTAATGATGTAACCTCGAACGCAGAGGCGAACTGAGTCGGCTCATTAGGCGTAGCGCTATTAACATCGAGGTTGAAATCTATACTTATTTGCTGCGTAGGATCTGAGCCATTAGCAAGAATACCTGCGCCTAGCGCTTCTGTTTCCATTTTGAAATCAAGTGTAGGTAGGCCATCAGGCGTTTCCATACCAGCGAAATCACCGCCTTGAGAGAAGATGAGTTTAGATGCTGTTACGGCGTTACCAGTGTTACCACCGACACTATTTACTGCTGTTGCTGGGTCTGTGTCATTACCCGCTGAATCTGTCATATCAACTAGCGTGTCATCGATTGCAGTAGCAACATACCACTCATTATCAACACCCGGTGTCGCATCCTTTATGAAGTAATAGGTCATTACGTGACTATCACCTAACGAATCGTAAACGGTTACCGATGTTGCTGCGTTGTAGGTAAGCGGATCTTCAGGGTCAAAATCTTGTGGATCTAGGGCTGCATCACCAGCAGGCAAGTTCATTCGAATGTCAACTTCTGTGGTTTGTGCGGGAGAACCCGAAGAGTCTGGAATACGCACTGGCTCAGTAGTACTAAGTGCTACCGAGGCACTTGTACCATCAGAGTTAACGGGGAAACCCAATAAGTTATCGCCGTTACTATTAACCACGAAATTGTCGCTATCTAACTTGAACTGACCCGCACGTGTGAACGAGAAGTCGCGAGACGTAATTTCAGGTACTGTCGCAAAGAAACCATTACCCGTGATCGCCAAATCAAGCGAGGTATTGGTAAACTGAAGGCTACCTTGAGAAAATTGCTGAGCAACTTCTTGAGTGAGTACACCGTCACCTACTTTAGTTTTACCACCTGAAAGCAGTGATGCCGCATAAACATCGCCAAATTCAGCGCGAGATTCTTTAAAGCCAACTGTATTTACGTTTGCGATGTTGTTGGCGGTTACATCCAAATCTTTTTGTGCGGCTGATACGCCACTCAGTGCAATATTAAAAGACATTATTGATTCTCCTACTAACTGCCGATTTGAATGACGTCATCAAGATTGATACTGACATCACCATCCAAATTCAAAATTACGCCTTGACCACTACCAGCCAAGCTTACACTTCCAACATGGCGATTAACGGCGGTATTCAGCTGAACACCCTCTCCATTTAATTCGCCAGTGGCACTGATAACATATTCACCCGGTGCCATCTGGTTGCCATGCTTATCTTTGCCATCCCATTCAAACTCAATGTTGCCAGCGCTTTGTGTGCCTGCATCAATGGTTTTTATGACTTCACCAAACTGGTTCTCAATAGTGATCGTCATATTCTGAACTGTTTTTTCATTCACGATGACACCCGAAATGCCATCGCCTTCATTGGCCATATAACCTACGTTACCTTGAACCAGCACGTTTTGCCCGATAAGACTAGAGGCTTGTAACGCTTGATTCGATGTCATTGAAGCTGCAAACGACTCAAACTTTTCGTTAAGCTGGGAAATACCGTCGGCCATCGTAAATGATGTCATCTGCGCTACCATTTGATCGTTATCAACGGGTGCAGTGGGATCCTGATTGGCTAACTGCTCAGTTAACATTGAGAAGAAATCTTCCTGGGTTAACTGCTGCTCGGTGCCGTCAGCTATTTTGACGGTTTCCTCTTGCCAATACAGATCAGTATTCAAGCCAGTATTGTTTATGGTATTCACTGAGTAATCCTCACATTATTCAAGCGGCAAGTTACTGCCCTTGACCTAGCTGCAGTACGCGACGGAAAATACGCTTTGTGGTGTCCGCAACCTGCACGTTAGTTTCATACGCTTTAGACGCTGACATCATATTCGCCATCTCTTCCACAATGTTCACGTTGGGTTTATAGATGTAGCCGTTTTCATCTGCCATCGGGTTATTAGGCGAATACTCCACTTGCAAAGGAGCATCACTTTCTACAATCCCCTTTACTTGAACACCTGCACCTTTTGACTGATCGCGCATTGCATCTTGCAACGCCGTAGCGAAAACTGGATGGCGAGCTCGGTATGTTTCGTCATAGCTGCTGCTAACCGAGTTAGCGTTGGCAATATTACTTGCCGTAGTATTAAGACGTACATTCTCCGCCTCCATACCCGTACTCGAAATTTGCATTACATTAAATAAACTCATGACTACTGACCTCCTGAGCTAAGCGCTTTTTTCATGCCTTTAATTTTTCCGTTCAAAAATTCTAGGCTGGCTTGGTAGCGCAATCCATTGTCTAAAAACCGATTTCTTTCCGCTTGAACTTCAACCGTATTACCGTCGCCAGTGTCTGGTTGTGTTGGGATGCGGTATTGCATGTCAAAGTTTGCCGCTACTGACGTAGAATTGCCGCTTAAGTGGCGATCATTTGTCCGCACCATTCCTGAAGAAGCGTGATTGGCTGTACCACCAGATGCTTCTCGCATAGCCGACTCCATTGCTTTATTGAAATCAATGTCCCGCGCTTTATAACCAGGCGTGTTTGCGTTCGCTAGATTTCCAGAAATCACTTCCATACGCTCTGTGCGTATAGTGAGTGCTGACTCATGAAAGCCAACCAGCTTATCTAGGTTAATAGCCATAACATGACCTCTGACATACTAAAAATTTGTTTCGTGGTGACAATGTAAGCGGACAATTAAATATCGGATCTTGCCGTTTTACTGTCGTTTGTAGGAATAGTTAGCAAGGCAAATGCCATAATGAGATTTTGACGGAGGGTGTAAGTCAAAAGTGTCGACCTGATCATAAAAAAAGTATTAATTATCAGGCCGATAAGTTAGATCATTTTTTTTGATAGTAAAGGCCAGGGTGGCACTTAACCATGCTGTAGGTATCACTTGCAGCGCTGATTGATTCAGAGGCGCCAAGGAAAAGCACACCCTGAGACTGCAGCTGTCCGGCAATTTGTTGCAGGATGCGTTGTTTTACTTCGGCCGAGAAATAAATTAAAACATTACGGCAAAAAACGATATCAAAGCGGCCAAGTGCTGCATAGCTCGAAAGTAAATTTAGACTTCTAAAGCTTACCATCCGACGAACGTCGGGTTTTACCTGCATAAGCCCGCTATCATTTTGCTGGAAAAAGGCCTGTCTCCTTTGCGGGGACAATCCCCTTGCAAGGGACAGTTCGTCATAAATACCTAACTCACACTTTTGCAGCATTTCTGACGATAAATCTGTAGCAACAATTTCAACACCCGCTCTTAATGCACCTGGCCTTTGGCGCTGATATTCAAGTACAGACATCGCAATAGAATAAGGCTCTTGTCCAGACGAACAAGCGGCACTCCATATGCGAAGCTTCTGATTTTTTGCCGATAGTGTTGGTAGTAACTCTTTTACAAGTAAATCGAAGGGATAGTTGTCTCGAAACCACAACGTTTCGTTTGTGGTCATTGCGTCAATAACGTTCTGTAGTAAAGTTCTGTCGAACCCTTTCACAACCACGTCAATCAGTTCGTCAGCAGACTCATACTTATGCTTATAGAGTAATGAAGCTAAACGGCTGCGCACCAGGTATTGTTTATTATCACCTAATACTATGCCGCATTGCTTTTCCAAAAAATCTCTAAACTTGAGGTAACTTGCTGGCGAAACGTCTTTATTAGCCAATCCTATCTTGCTCCGTTATTCGCACTCAGTCATTAGCCACTTTTGTACCGCGGTAGCAAGTTCATCGGGGTGGAATTTCGCGATAAAGTCATCAGCCCCTACTTTCTGCACCATAGCTTGGTTGAAGACACCACTGAGCGACGTATGCAATACAACATGAAGCTTTTGAAGTTCAGGCGTATTCTTAATTTCGGCGGTTAGTGTATAACCGTCCATTTCCGGCATCTCGATATCTGAGACCAGCACGCCTACACGGTTAGTTACATCGCCATACTCTTCCGCAATTTCTTTAAGCCTATTTAATGCTTCAAGACCGTTTTTAGCTAGCTCAATTTCTAAGCCTAGTGAAGTTAGGGCCTTTTTAACTTGGTTTCTCGCTACCGCAGAGTCATCTGCAATAAAGATAATTTTGTTTTCTTGGCCTTCGGTTGTCAGACCTTCTGCCACCTCTGAACTTACTTCGGCATTCAACGGAGAAATTTCATTTAAAATTTTCTCAACGTCTAGAATTTCAATAAGTTCATTTTCAACTTCAGTCACCGCCGTTAAATAGCTTGCTCTGCCGGTACCTTGAGGTGGCGGCATGATCGCATCCCAATTGGTGTTGATAATACGCTCTACGGCACCCACCAAAAAGCCCTGAACTGAACGGTTATATTCCGCAATGACAATAAAGGCATTAGAGAGATCTTCAATTTTACGGCCGCGTGTTGCCATACTTAAATCAATGACCGATATGGTTTGACCACGGATGTGCGCCACACCACGAACCAACGGGTTTAATTTCGGCATTGCTGTTAGCGGAGGACACTGAAGCACTTCCCGCACTTTAAAAACGTTAATTCCAAAGCGTTGGCGGCCGTTCAGTCTAAACAGCAGCAACTCTAAGCGATTCTGCCCAACAAGCTGCGTGCGCTGGTTTACTGAATCTAAAATCCCCGACATAGGTCACCTCTAAGTAATACTGGGCATGATCATTGCCTCTTATGATAAAGATAGACAATATCACTAAATTTTTGCAGGTCAAACGACAGAAAAATGACACTAAATAGCATTTTTCAGTCTTTAGTAGGGTTTATACCTTAACTTAGTCAATGATCCTGCGTTGACGCTCGTGCTTGTAAACCTTATGGATTTACTTTGGCTGTTATTTATTTGCACTAAGCAAACCGGCCGTATTAAGCATAGTCAATAACTTGTAAACTGAACACGAAAAGTCATGATGAAAAATATGAACGCCAAAACGCGCCTTACATTCACACGATTACTGTCATTGACCGTTTTCAGTGTGCTTTCTATGAACTGCTTGGCGACACAAACCAATCACAAACAGGTTGAAGAAGGCGCAAAACAATACCTAATAACTCAACTTGCTGATAATACGCAGGATACTAGCATTGATGTGTCTATTGTGAAGATAGACGATAGGATAAATATTCCTGACTGCCCAACTGGGTTCGAATACAATGCGTCGCAAGAAGCGCTGAGCCAATCGTATATATCAGTTAGAGTGAGCTGCAGAAATAATGAATGGTACCTTTTCACCAGCGGGCAAGTAACGCGTACCAAAGAAATTGTTGTCACTCAAGGCGCAATAAGTCCAGGAACCGTACTGACATCATCGAATCTGTCTCTGGCAAAAGTTGATGTAAGACGATTACGCCATACCGCATTTACTGAGCTAGAAGCGCTTATTGGGGCTAGAATAAAACGCCGAGTGACTGACGGACAAGCTATACAGTCAAATATGCTGTGCTTTGTGTGCAAAGGCGACAGAATTACCATAACTGCTGAGGTAGCAGGGATGGAAGTGAAAACAGCCGGAATCGCTCAGCAAGACGGTGTCGTTGGTGACAATATTAAGGTAATTAATGCCAGTAGCCAAAAGGCGGTGATAGCAAGAGTCGCAAGCCCTGAAGAAGTCGTGATACACTTATAAACGAGGCAGCGAATACCTACTTTTTTGTTCACAATTTAGCTAAAGAAATTAGCCAAAAGGCCGATATACTTTACAGAGGCGAAAAAGTAGTGAGGACTAATTATGGCAATTAACAATATAAACAATGGGTTACCGAAAACACCCGTTGATAATGGAAAGGTTGCGCAGCAAAACCAAACGCAGCAATCTCCACAGCAGGCATCAACACAGGCTGCGCAAACCGCATCAGCTCCTCGTCAGGATTCTGTATCGTTGACGCAATCTGCTCAGCAGCTCAACCAGGTTCAGAAGAAAGGTTCGGAAGCGCCTGTGAACCAAGATAAAGTCGATCGCCTTAAGCGAGCGATTCAAAGTGGCGAGTATAAAGTTAATCCTGAAGTGCTTGCCAACAAGATTGCAAAACTAGAAGGTGAGATTTTTGGCGCTAAATAGTGAGCGACAAAACTCGTAACTAACCAGAAGAGAGCTAACGTGACTGAACAAGCAAGCCAATTGACACAAGCACTAATAAAGCAAGTGGAGCAACTGTCTTCACTTGCCGTATTGCTTGAAAAAGAATTGCAACTTATCAGTTCGCGAGACGCCGAATCTTTAATGAATTTGTTAGACGAAAAGACAGCACTGTTAACGTCTATTCAGGCTCTCGATGGAAGCATTGAGCGCACAATTAGCGATCAAGGCTCAATGTCAGAAGAAGATGATGCATTAATGGCTAATGCAAAGAAACTTCTGGACGATTGCAAATACCGCACGCAGGTCAATCAAAAAGCCGTAGAGCAAGGACAGCTACGCCTCACACACTTACGTAACTTGATGATGGAAGTTCGTGCCAAAGAATCGCTCACCTATGACAAAAAAGGAAAGCCGAAAGGCGGGACTTTAGGGTCGGGAGTGAGCGCCTAATTTTTTTGCGATTTCAGTAAACTCCACTCAGCGAGCTTTAGCCATTAAGCCTTAACCGATAAAAGCAAATTATATCTCTGTGAATTTGCGCATTTTTTAAGACTTCACGATACAGCTACTTGCGCAAACTGCCCTTTCGCTAACGTTTAATAATACTTTACATCCTTTATTCGACGCGGTTTTGCGGTCGACAGATATATATCGTAAACCTGCTGCATATCTAAAGCGAGTTCGGTGACGTATGTATCTTCACCTACCGGATAGGCTTTTACAACTTCAGCGCCTCTAATGACCCCCTCTACAGATGCTCGCAATGTTTCGCTATCTATAACCAAGTGAGACAGAGACTGGTTGCCCTCAATTTTTTGACCATAGACTTGTTCAGTTAGCTCTCGGTATGCATCTAATTTTGACGCTTTCATCGCCATTATAAGCTTCATGCTGTCGCTTTCGCCATGCTGAGAAGAAATTGGCGCATAGCCTACCGCCTTGAGCACGGGATAGCTTTCTGGCTCTATTGTTTCCCACTCAACGTGTTTATCAATAATGCCGCATCCACCAGTGCTTACTGCTAAACCAAGAAAGCAAAACAGTAACAGCGATTTTGATTTATGTATTTTTTTCAAGCACATAGTTTCATTTCCAAATTGCATTATTAATAAAATCAAATGTGTAGTTACGCTGCTCTCGTCGGCGGCAGCTTTGTTACTACGATATACCGCCATACTCGCGGTAGCAGATTTTGACATATCTAAACTGACGCTTTTTACAAACCTTTAGCAAGATACGCGTTGCAAGATATGTGCAAGATATGCGCCCGATTGATTTAACGGCGACGAAACCACATCAACTGGCACTCTTTTCGCATACTTCGCCTTATAAACCGGGCGCTTTGCATAGCGCAGTTAGACAAAAACCTCCAGAGGTGTGCGGTGCGACATATTAGCAAAACAACGCTGATAACTATTTTAAACGCTGTCGTGGCGGTAATTTGCCTGTTTGCATTTTTCGTTGGGCAAGCACATGCCGTGTGGTACGAGGCTACAGGACAGGCCGTGGTGCGAAATGGTGATAAAGAAACTGCCAGACATGCGGCTACCCAAGAGGCACTTAAGCAAGCCATGCTTTTTGCAGGCGCGTCAGTTCATAGCGTCGCCAAGCTTACAAATGGTCTTCTTAAAAATGAAGAGATGACCATTCGCTCTACCGGCGAAGTTGAACAATTGGAACTAGTTAATGAAGTTTATAGCGGCGATGTGATTACGGTGAGTATTCGCGCTGACATTTTTCCAAGAGGAAAAGTCTGTGCCGCACAAAATGACCAAAAACACTTCGCTACCACACATTTCAGGGTACGTAACAGAACGCAGCTAACACAGGGTAATATCCCCAATTTCGATGCTTCATTCACCCAGCAGTTAGCGCGGGCCATGCGAAATAAAACCGAAAACCTAGATATTATCTATATCGCGCCACATACTGCAAAATTTGACAGTCGGTATACTGACCAAAATGTACGCACGCTTTCAGCACAAAGTAATACTCAATTTGTGTTGGTGGGCATGATAGATGATTTAAGCGTGACACGGGAAGAGGCTTCGGTTTTTACACCGTGGCGTGAGGGTACTTCTAGACGCTCCTTTTCTATGACCATTCAAGTCTATGACGGCATTAATGGAGGCCTGTTGTTGACTAAGTCTTATCAGAATCAAGGAGAGTGGACATTCGACAGATTCGAAGATGTTGATGAGTTTTCGACAAAATTTTGGCAGTCGCTTTATGGGCAAACCGTCAACGCGACAATAGCAGAAGCGATTGAAGACATAAAAGAAGCCACTGCCTGCCAGCCGATGACAGGTAGAGTGATTAATGTTGCCGGCGATAAAATTTCTGTATCTTTAGGCAGAGACAATGGCATTTCTGAAAAAGATGAACTATACCTTTATCAAGCTAAAGAGATTGTCGATAACCGTGGCCGTAAATACTTACAGTACTCGCTATATCCTGGCAAATTTGTAGTGAGTAGTGCCTACGGTAATTCGTCTCTAGTAGTAAACGAAGGTGCAGGAATTATCGCAAACATTCAGGAACACGATTTTGTAGTAAAAAAATAGTCTTTCTCGATCTGCCTCAAACAGTTTAGAGTTCCTAGTTTATATAGTACTTTCGTCATCTAAGTGAATTAATTGCCTTTGGAAATGTATCGAATATCAATTACTTCAAGCATTGAATAAAGCGTATCTATAATCTTTTGCTTCAATTCGTTTTTGTAAGAATCCAAACTATCATAGGGAATTTGTTCAACAAAACATGCTGTTTTGTCCACCAGCGGCATATAAAATTAACAAATTGAACAATCCCCATACACTGCTCTTTAGATTTACGAGACTAGCGGTACACTTTGATATTTAAAAATACGCTGACCATAGCCAAAGCCCTCGTATCTACGAGGGCTTTTTATATGCATTACAAAACCAGGCCATGGGCTCATTACTTTCACGTCAATGACAGAGACGTTCTTCTCATAGCGCTGCACCTTGTTGACAAAGGGTTTCGTATTTTCCCGAACTACGTATAATAAAACTCCCTACGCATTAGGTCCCCATAGTTTAATGGATAAAACAAGGCCCTCCTAAGGCTTAGATGTTGGTTCGATTCCAGCTGGGGACGCCATTAATTGCGCAACGTTTCTGCTTTTTAGTAAAGATGCTTATACACACCGTCGCCTGTAATATTGAAGAATTTATTATACTTTGGTTGTAATTTAGCCAATTTAAGTAATACTCTTCAAAACAGGAGAGCATTATGACTTTCGATTTCCCCCCACCTGATAACGCTGATAGTTGTGCCGAAACAGCTGAGCAGTGCCCATTTTCTGAAGAAGAGTGGGATGCTATTGAAGCTTTAGCGGAACCCGGTGCCATTTACTAAACGATGATTTTTAGAATTTAATCCCCACTTTATAATTACACTGCAATCGACGGTGCTGCTGTTCGTTGCGCCCGGTGATATATCGAGCGGTTATGCTCCATAGACCAACGGGGCAGAAATAGCGTATAAAAGATAGAGAAGTAGCTTATACGGGGATTAATATGAGCCAATTTGAAAACGACGATATCGATTCGTTTTTTGCAGAAATGCAAGATGTAAAACCAATCGCTTCAGATGATAAGGCTTTATTACACGATCCTGAAAAGGCGCTCGCTGAAAAACAAAAACGAGCGGCTAGGCAGTTAAGCGTCCGCGAAAAACTCGCTAATCCACTGAGCATGGAAGGTGTAAAGCCGGTACCCCCTGATGATTTCATACACTTCCAGCAGCCCGGTATTCAAGACGGCGTTTTTAAAAAACTTCGCCTTGGTAAATACCCTCTAGAGGCCAACGTAACACTTTCAGGGAAAACCTTAGAACAAAGCCGAGACCTGGTTTATAGCACCATTAAATCTAGTCACGAACGCGGGGTTCGTGCACTGCTCATAAAACATGGAACAGGTGAAAATAGCAAACCCTTTCCCGCTTTGAAAAAAAGTTATGTTAACCATTGGCTAAGAGAACTAGACGAAGTCATTGCCTACCATACGGCTCAACCGATGCACGGAGGCTTTGGTGCTACATATGTGCTTTTGAAAAAGCATCCGCAGCAGAAATTAATTAACAGAGAAAAAAATAAGAAAGGATAAAATGAGAGGCAATAACTCGTTGAGTCAGCTTTGCTTTTTTGGGCTTGTCTTTAAGTATAGCTTTTAGGCTTTTCTCATGAAGCGCTATATGCTGAACGTTTTTATTGTCCCCTAATGATTAACGCCCGTATCAAGCAACTTGATACGGGCGTTAGAATTTTTCTTTCAGACTACTTAACTGAAGACTGCACACTTAGCGTTGTTGGAGCTTCGGCAGACTTCGCAGATGTGCTAAAAACAGCAGTTACGAACATCAGCACTACAGCTACAGCCACTCCGGTTAAGCCAAACCCTTTAGAAGAACGATTCATCGGTCGTCTCTTATTATTTAAACCAGCTGGCACATGCCTTTCACTGGTACAACCCTAACTCAACTCCTGTAACCTAATTGCATTCCTTGCTTGCACTACAATAGATCAGTGACAAACTGATGACAAGGGCAAAAATCAGATTTTTGACACTTTGCCAAAGCTTTGACGCCTATTTATGGTATGTGCATTTATTAAACAGTATTTTTCTAGTGACTAAAACAGGGGTTTCCCCCCTGTTTTAGTCAAAATAAGCGTGTTTTATTACCCAACAAATTTACGGGCATTTCTAAAAATACGCATCCACGCACCGTCTTCTTGCCAATCGTCTGGACGCCACGAGTTTGCCACGGCTCTAAATACACGTTCAGGGTGCGGCATCATAATAGTGCTTCGCCCGTCCTGTGAAGTTAAGCCTGTGATCCCTTGCGGTGAACCGTTCGGGTTTGCAGGGTATTGCATGGTTGGCTTGCCGTAGTTGTCTACATAACGCATCGCCACCTGCGCGCCTACTTGTGATAGCGCGTTGTCATTGGCAAATTCTGCCTGACCTTCACCGTGCGACACCGCAATAGGCATACGCGAACCTGCCATGCCATCAAGCAGCACAGACTTAGATTCCATCACTTCGACCATTGCAACACGGGCTTCAAATCGCGCCGACTGGTTAGTCACGAAATGTGGCCAGTGCTCAGTACCAGGGATCAGTGATTTTAGGTTAGATAGCATCTGACAGCCGTTACACACACCTAAGCTGAACGTGTCGTTACGGTTGAAGAAACCTTCGAATTGATCGCGAGCCATACTGTTAAACAATATAGATTTCGCCCAGCCTTCACCTGCACCTAATACATCACCGTAAGAGAAACCGCCACAAGCCGCAAGGCCCGCAAACTGTTCAAGAGTAATGCGCCCCGCCAACACGTCACTCATGTGCACATCGATAGCATCAAAGCCTGCACGGGTAAATGCAGCCGCCATTTCTAGATGTGAATTAACACCCTGCTCTCTTAATATCGCCACTTTTGGCTTAACGCCTTTGGCAATATAAGGCGCCGCAACGTCTTCGTTTACATCATAAGACAACGCCGCATGCAAACCTGGGTCGGCAGCATCTTGCTTGGCTGCGTGTTCTTGTTCAGCGCACTCTGGATTATCGCGAAGCTTTTGCATTTCAAACGTGGTTTGTGCCCACGTTGTACGCATTGATACGCGGCTATCTGCAAGTACAGCAACGCCATCACGACTAAACTCAATCATGTCTGTGCTATTAAGCGTACCGATATTGTGAGTCAATTCAGTTAAACCGAATTCAGTCAGTACTGCGTTAACGGCATCCATATCGCTTTCAAGCACTTGGATTACGCCACCTAGTTCTTCATTGAACAATACGGCAATGTCGTTTCCAACTAGGCTATCAAGGTTAATGCTTACACCTGTTTTACCAGCAAAGGCCATTTCAGCAACGGTGGTAAACAGGCCACCGTCTGAACGGTCGTGATAAGCACACACCAAGCCTTTTTCAATTAACGTCTGCATTGCGTCAAAGAAGGCTTTAAGGCGATTTGCAGAGACCACATCCGCTGGGCTATCACCAAGCTGAGTATAGACTTGTGCCAGGCAGCTTGCGCCCAAGCGATTTTTCCCTTCGCCCAAGTCGAGTAGCAGCAAGCGGCTTGCGCCTTTGTCTGTACGTAGCTGAGGCGTTAGGGTTTTGCGAATATCTTTTACTGCGCCAAAGGCAGAGATAACGAGTGATAGCGGAGAAGTCACCGCTTTATCTTCACCGTTTTCATTCCATGCGGTTTTCATCGACATAGAGTCTTTACCCACAGGAATGGTTAGGCCAAGCTCTGGGCAAAGCTCCTCACCCACTGCTTTAACCGCTTCATAAAGACCCGCATCTTCACCTGGATGTCCAGCTGCTGCCATCCAGTTTGCTGACAGTTTAATGCGCTTAATATCGCCGATGTTTGCTGCGGCAATATTGGTTAACGCTTCACCCACAGCAAGACGTGCAGACGCGCCGTGCGATAGTAACGCGACAGGCGTACGCTCACCCATCGACATCGCTTCACCGTGGTAGGTGTCAAACGCTGTTGCAGTAACCGCCACATCTGCCACTGGCACCTGCCATGGGCCTACCATTTGATCGCGACTTACAAGGCCGGTAACCGAACGGTCGCCAATGGTGATAAGGAAGGTTTTCTCTGCCACGGTAGGCAAAGATAAAATGCGATTTGCTGCATCACTTAAGGTAATGCCTGACTCGTCTAGTGCTGGCGAGCTAACCTTGGTCGAGCTTACGTCGCGGTGCATTTTAGGCGGCTTGCCTAAAAGTACATCAAGAGGCATATCGATAGGTTTGTTGTCAAACTGGCTGTCGTTCAGGTTGAGGTGCTGCTCGGCAGTGGCTTCACCAACCACAGCAAACGGCGCGCGTTCGCGGGCACAAATTGCTTCGAACACTGGCATATTTTCAGGCGCGACAGATAAAACATAGCGCTCTTGGGATTCGTTACACCATAGCTCTAAAGGTGTCATACCAGGCTCATCAGACAATACTTTTCTAAGTTCAAAGTTACCGCCGCGGCCACCGTCATTAACCAGTTCAGGCAGTGCATTTGAAAGACCACCTGCGCCCACATCGTGGATAAACTGAATAGGGTTGTTATCCCCTAGCTGCCAACATGCATCAATCACTTCCTGGCAGCGACGTTCCATTTCAGGGTTGTCACGCTGTACTGAAGCGAAGTCTAAGTCTTCGTTTGACTGGCCAGATGCCATTGATGAGGCTGCACCGCCGCCAAGACCAATGTTCATTGCGGGGCCGCCAAGCACAATAAGCTTAGCGCCTACCGTGATTTCGCCTTTTTCAATATGCTCGCGACGAATATTACCTAAACCACCAGCTAACATAATAGGTTTGTGATAGCCGCGCACTTCAACACCGTTGAAGCTATTGACTTCTTGTTCAAAGGTACGGAAATAACCCAGTAGCGCAGGACGACCAAATTCGTTGTTAAACGCTGCGCCACCTAGTGGGCCTTCAAGCATAATATCAAGGGCGCTTACAATGCGCTGTGGCTTGCCGTATTCGAATTCCCACGGCTGTTCAGCACCAGGAATACGTAAGTTAGATACGGTAAAACCAACCAAACCCGCTTTAGGTTTTGAACCACGACCAGTAGCACCCTCATCACGGATTTCACCACCAGAGCCTGTTGCCGCACCTGGGAAAGGTGAAATTGCCGTTGGGTGATTATGGGTTTCTACCTTCATCAAAATATCAATATTTTCATGATGGTATTCGTATTGGTGTGACTGCGGGTTCGGGAAGAAACGACCTGCTTGCCACCCTTCCATTACCGCTGCGTTGTCTTTGTAAGCTGAATACACGTGATCAGGTAACAACTCGTAGGTGTTTTTGATCATTTTAAACAGCGACTTCTCTTGGTCCTCGCCATCAATGGTCCAGCTAGCGTTAAAAATTTTGTGGCGACAGTGTTCAGAGTTTGCTTGCGCAAACATATAAAGTTCAACGTCAGTCGGGTTTCTGCCTAGCTTAGTAAAGCTATCAAACAGGTAGTCAATCTCATCATCAGCTAAAGCAAGGCCTAACGACACATTTGCATTAACTAGCGCGTCTTTGCCTTCGCCTAATACATCTACACTGGTAAAAGTATTGGCTTCGGTATGTGAAAAGAGTACCGCAGCTTCATCAGTATTGGTGAACACTGATTCGGTCATTCTGTCGTGTAAGAAACTAGCGATAAGCGCAAAATCATCTTCACTCACACCGTTTTCTGTTTCTATATAAAACGCACAACCTCGTTCTATGCGGTTGATATTTTTTAGACTGCAGTTGTGAGCAATGTCGGTGGCTTTAGAAGACCAGGGAGAGATAGTGCCGGGGCGAGGAGTAATGAGGAAGAAGGTTCCAGAAGGGGTTTGTGCTTGCCTCGCGGGGCCGTAAGTGAGCAGCTTCTCGAGTATCTCTATTTGCTGCTTAGACAAGTCACCTTGGGAATCGACTAGGTGAACATATTCGCTATATAGGTTTTTAACCCTAACGCCGGATTGACCCAGCTTTGCAATCAGTTTAGTTTGGTTAAACTCTGATAGTGCAGGAGCGCCTCGAAGGACCAACATATTGATTTACCTGGTTTGTTAGAAACAACGACCACCAATGCGACGCGTTGCCTCTTGGATTGATGAGTATTTCGGCGCGGATTATAGAGTAATTATGCGCAGTAAGTAACCTCATAACGCGCTTACATGAACTTTTTTTTAAACTTAGATGGTTTAATGACAACAAGTAAAGGTCTATGCAGTCACAAGACTATAAAAAACGATTAAAACTACAATTAATAATCATATTATCTATTGCTGTTATGAGTTGTGGCGTTCCTTCTGTTCCCACTGCCCTTTCTTCATTGTTGGAACGAGAGTCGATCCGCGTGGGAACTGTTTATGGTGCAGGAACATTTTATAACGGCGCAGAGGGGCCGCAGGGTTTTGAATATGAACTGCTGGCAGGATTTGCCGATTACCTTGGCGTGACGCTCGACCTTTACCCCTTCTACAGCTATGAAGTCATGTTAGAACAGTTAGAAGAAGGTAATCTGGACATTGTCGCGACAGGCGATGCGGTAACGCCTTCACTTAAAAGTCGTTTTGCTTACGGTCCAGCCTATCAACACGTTCAACAAGAGCTCGTCTTCCAAGCAGGGACATCGAGACCTAGAGACTTATTAGAGCTTGATGCCCCTATTGTTACCGTGGCAGGTAGCAGCCAAGCTCACTTACTGTCTAATTTATTAGACGAGGTAACCGACCAAGCAAGTGACAGTGAAAGCCCAATAATAAAAACCCAACTTGTTACCACCGAAGATTCTGACTCTGAAGAACTGTTGCAACAAGTTGCCAATGGCGACATTGCCTATACGGTAGCAGACAGCAACCGTCTAGCCCTTCAGCGCAGGCGATATCCTAACTTAGCCGTGGCAAAAACCCTTAATGAAGATATGCCGATGGCGTGGGCGCTCCCATTACATCAAGATGACTCAGTGAAAGCAGCGCTGATTGAATATTTTGGTACTGTACATCAGTCAGGCTGGTTTACGGTGTTAGAAGACAAGTACTTTGGCCATATTCGCCAGTTCGATTACGTCGACAGTCGCGCGTTTAATTATGCCGCCGAGACAGCACTTGCCCAATACAAACCCTTATTTCAACAGTATGCAGGTGAATTAGACTGGCGACTGCTTGCGGCCATGAGTTATCAAGAAAGTCACTGGGACAGTGACGCTATTTCAAGAACTGGCGTTCGCGGTCTAATGATGCTCACCATGGATACGGCAAGTGACTGGAACGTAGATGACAGAACCGATCCTGAACAAAGCATTCGCGGAGGCTCTCGTTATTTTGCCAGTTTGCTCAATCGCATACCTGCGCGAATTAGCGAGCCAGATAGAACCTGGATGGCTATGGCGTCGTATAATATTGGTATGGGCCATTTGGAGGACGCACGCATTCTTACCGAGCAACAAGGTGGCAATCCAGACCTTTGGGTAGATGTAAAGCGTCGCTTGCCACAGCTTAGGCAAAAGAAATATTACCGTACTACTCGCTATGGCTATGCAAGAGGCGATGAAGCGTTACAGTATGTGGAAAATATTCGTCGTTATTATGACAGCTTAGTATGGTTGGACGAACAAGGAAAAATTTGACGCAGTTCACCTTGCTTCTCTCTTGAAAACTGTCATTTCGATGTCATCTTTGTACTGTACCCTAAAAAGAAGTTAGTCAGACACTGACTTACTTTCTCAGTAATAATTATTTTCTCAACGATGACAAGCTCTAGAAGAGCTGCAGCTCTTAAATGACAACATCTCTCGAATAACGTGAGACTTGTTCAAATAAAGAGAGCTGCGCACGAAGGAAGAAAAGTGGTCACGAAAAACATAAAGTGGCCACAACGCGAGAAAGGAGAACAAATGAAAAAAAATCGATTTATGAAAAAAGGAATAAAATTGAAAAACAACAACAGACGCAGACTTATGCTCAAGCGTTGTCACCAAAAAGTACTTCAGCGCCGCAAGCTATTTGTTACCAGCGATATGTTCACTCAGTTAACCCGTACGCCTGGCTAAGCCACCTCTATGCCATCTGGTTCACAATGATTGACCATGTAACCGGTACATACCAAATGGGCGAAAACACTAATAAGCACAACTTCAGGCAACGCTATAAATTAGCTTGAAGCATCACCCTCTAGCAGTCTTTTCGCCTTTTTGGCAGCCTTTATTTCTTTCCTGCGCTTGCGAAAAAAATCTGACAATTTGTTAGCACATTCGTCAGCTAATACGCCAGATACAACCTCAAGTTGATGATTAAGCGCAGGATGTTGCAATAAGTTCATGACCGAGCCCGCAGCGCCTGTCTTCGCATCCTTTGCGCCAAACACCACCCGCTTTACCCGTGCATGTACCAGCATACCTGCGCACATAGAGCAGGGCTCTAATGTCACATACAACGTAGCATCAATAAGTCGGTAGTTTTGCACCGCAGCTGCTGCTTCTTTAACAGCGCGTAGCTCTGCATGCGCAGATGGGTCATTATCCGTTATCGGCGTATTGAAGCCTTCACCGATAAGCTCACCGTTTAATACTACGCAGGCGCCGACTGGCACCTCACCAATCGACTCAGCCTTATCGGCAAGCGTTAACGCATGCCTCACCCACATTATGTCTTCTTCTGTCGCGATGTCTTCCATTGCGATTTCAGTCAACGGCTCCTGCACAGCCTCTTTTTCTTGCGTTTGCTTGTTTGCAAGGTCGAAGTTTGGTGTTGGACGGTTGCTATTTTGGTCACTCATTCGTCAATTTTGCTACTTTACTTGGTGAAATTCATTAACATTTATTTTGTATTAGCTTAGGTAAACATTCTAACTTCTTAGAAAGTAATGACTTTTGTCACTTGGCAACCTACTTGCAATCTCTCATTATAACACTGCTAGTGTGATGGACTTAACAGGTTACATTTTTTACTAAAAAGTATGTTAGATAACCGCTATAGTACCTGAAGCGAAGCAGTAATTTTACCGATAAGTATTTAACTAAATACGGGGTGAATTAGGCAACAGGCCAAATTTTCACCTACACTGTTTTAAAGCCATTTGTGAGGGATACCACCGTGAATATGACCGCGATTGCAATAGTAGCCATTTGTGCCTGGGCCTTAGTTACCATTGTCGAAAGTGCAAAAGACAAAAGTAAGAAGAAACTTAGCAGCAAAGAAACCGATGCTTATAAAGCCGAAATTGCAGAGCTTAAGGAACGAGTTTCTGTGCTTGAGAAGATAGTGACAGACGAGCGCTACGACCTAAAAAAGCAATTTGCAGACTTAGAAAGCGACCGCGTAGCGTAAGCTTGAACTCACGTAATTCAACACACGTTCCATGGCAAGCGCGCTAGATTAAACAACGCTAAGTTTAACTGCGTGCTAGCTCCCTTCTAATAGTTTTCGCTCTGCTCGCTCCACACGCCGGGGTTTACCCGCAATCACTAGCACGTCATGGGCTTGCAAAATAGCGTCTTGGTCTGGGTCTTTAACTTCATTTCCATCCCGTCTTAGGCCCTTAATCGCTACTCGCATTCTCGAGAAATCGATATCTTTTATGGCTTTGCCAATACAGGAAGCGTGTTCGGACAACACCACAGCATGGATAAACTCTAACTTGTCTTCTGTGCCATAGGTGATCTCTGTTGTTTCTCCCGGGTAAAAGCCGTGCATATGATCGTAGCGACCTTTTCTCTCAGCTCGCACCCGCTTTAAAATACGAGACATTGGCACGCCGGCGTAATGCAGCACCTGCGATACCAACATCAAGCTCCCCTCTTGCAGCTCTGGCACGACTTGATTGGCACCCGCGCTGTATAGGCTTTCAAGCTGGTAGTCTCGTTTGGTACGCACCATAACATCTATAGTGCTCGTAATGCTTCGGGTCTGCGTTATCACCTGCTTGGCCTTATCGACTTGATCAAACGTAACAAGCACAAGCTTGGCACCTTCTACATTGGCAGTAATCAATATATCTTTTTGACTCGCATCACCGAAGATGACGGGCTCTCCCGCGTTTCGACTCTCGTGTACTCTGACAGGATCCATATCTATGGCAACAAAATGAATGCCTTCCATTTTCAGCATGCGAGCTACCGACTGTCCAACGCGGCCAAACCCACAAATAATGACGTGGTTGGTTAACGGCTCTGCATTACCAAAGCTCACATTGTCATCGAACGAGATATCCTTGTTAACAATACGCCTTGCTATGGTGACGCTGTTATTCATAAGCCACGGGGTTAACGCCATACTGATTACACCCATGCACACAATCAGCGATGACTGCTCTGACGTTAACACGCCGTGTGTCGTAGCAAGCGCAGCAATTACAAAACTAAACTCGCCAATCTGACAAAGTTTAACCCCAGCAGACCAGCCATCTATTGCATCGGTTTTAACTAATAGAGATGCGCCTCTTACTAAAATGACTTTAACTATCATCAAAGCAAAAACGCCAAAAACAATCTCAAACAGGCTGTTCCACAGTACAGTGAGTTCTAACTGCATACCCACGGTAACAAAAAATAACCCCATTAAAATATCTCGAAACGGACGAATGTCGGCTTCAAGTTGATACTTGTATTGGCTTTCCCCCAACATCATACCCGCCAAGAAAGCGCCTAGCGCCATGGATAGCCCGAAGTAGTAAGTTAGCCCTCCTGCCAATAGGGCAATCAATATAGTGGTCAGAACAAACAGCTCGTCAGTCCTTGTTCTTGCTACCTCTCTAAACACCCAAGGTAGTAACCACTTACCCACTGACATTAGAAACGCAATGACAAACACACCTTTAAGCAACGCCTCGCCTAAAGCTAGCGCAATACTTACTTCACCAGTCTGGGCTAAAAGAGGAATAGCAATTAGGAACGGAACCACCGCTAAGTCTTGAAAGAGTAAGATACTCACCGCTAATTGTGTACGCCTGTTATTAAGAATGCCCATTTCGGTAGCTTGCTTAATTACAATAGCGGTTGAGCTTAACGCCAGCGTACCACCAATAATGATGGACGCACTCATTGGAATGCCGAGAAACAGAGGAACACAGGTAAACACTGCCGTGGTAAACACCATTTGCCCTAATCCTACACCGAATACTAAAGAGCGCATTGCCAACAATTTAGGTAACGAGAACTCAAGACCAAGTGAAAAGAGCAAAAACACTATGCCCACTTCAGCGAGCAGGTGCATTTCTTCTGGGTGGGCAAACACAAATAATAGTTGTGGACCCGCGAGTACGCCGGCAAACAGATAAGCAAGAATAGGAGGGAGATGAATGCGTTTAAATAATGCGACCGCGCATACCGATATGAACATCAATATCACGATATTTAAAAAGCTCGTCCCCACACTACCTCCTAAAGCTACATAAACTTCCATTTGTAAAACAGGCGCGATAAATCACGCGATTTTACGCTTTAAACTAAAGACTAATGCCTGAAACACTTTGTTGGCATCTAGTTTGCAAAATCCACTGTGCAAATGCAGATCCGGCAAGTTTTGCCGCTGTGATCGCCATAAATTCCGCGAAAATGCAGATGTGGCCACAGAAACGTCAGGGCTTTGACACTTGGTTCTTTGCATATCAACGCATTTTGTATAGGGGCACTACTGTGGATTTTTCAACGTCAGTCTACGATAGCACACAACATAACAATTTTTACCCTGCTGAGAGCACAGGTAAATCACTCTCTTTTAGTGAATTATCAGGCTTTATCACGCAGCTACTTTCTACTCTTGAACTACAAGAGCTAGGTGGCGTGTATTTTCAGCAGCTAAACACGTTGTTACCTATTGTCGGGTTTAGCTTGTCTGACTTTGACTCGCGTTGGGTGTACGGTAATGCAAAGATATCGTCAACACTCATTGATTTACCACTACAAGGTGCCAATGCCGTTAATGGCGATCAAGCTCATGTCTATTATTACATTAGTTCACCTTTGTCGTTATCGCAACGGGAGAGTCTATTCCAACTGCATGATTTATTTGGAAAACAAGTAAAGCACGCTCTTTCATTGATGCGTGTGCAACAGATGGCGACTAAAGATGTGTTAACTGGCTTAGGTAACCGAGCGGGCTTTGAGCAGTCAATGACAAGACAACTCGGCTGGGCGCAAAGACACGATGATCCTTTCGCACTTTTGGTGATCGACTTAGACAACTTTAAGTATGTGAATGATAATTTTGGTCATGGCGAAGGTGACAAAGTACTTGTCCATGTTGCATCACATTTATCTAATGTTCTGCGGGATGAAGACGAAGCATTTCGCTATGGCGGCGATGAGTTTTGTTGTTTGCTAGACTGTCAGTCGCAACAGCAACTAGCTTGTGCAGCCCAGCGTATTCAAATGAGTATCAATAGCTCTAGCTACTTATCTCGCTTAGGCGTATCAACCAGCCTTGGCGGCGCGATTTATCGCGACGGCGATACGATGAGTAGCCTATTTGACCGTGCTGACAACGCCCTGTATCGCGTGAAAAATTCTGGAAAAAATAGTTATCACGCAGCGTAACGTCGCGATTCGAATTTATCAGGATGGCGGCAAAGCAATGCCGCTTTTGCACATTATTGCCATGGATACCATAAGCAAGAGTATCTAGCCCTTTCAAAAAACGGCACTTTTAGTGCTACATAGATTCAGTCGAGACTAAAGGTTATTTCTATATCTGGCGCTTTGGGCTGCAGATAAACACAACGTCCTTCAACAATCAGTGCGACAGGCTCGTCGTTAATTAAGATTGCCGGCACGCCGTTTCGCTCCCATCTTGGCACGCGCCATACCTTAAACCATTCTTTCAGCAACTTAGATACGTTCGCATTTTCTGGCTTTACTTTAAGGTTGCGAGCATTGGTTTGCAGAGAAACGGTATCTTCTTCTCGCGCCTTTGGTACTGCAATTCGAATATGACCTCTAAGCCAAGGAAGCGCGATATTTTGGTTGGGCACTAATTTTAAGTTTTGCGGTACTTCATGAGTAGCGTTCACCACCCAATAAAGGTCTTGGTCAAACCGTATAACCCTCCCCCATTTAAAGTTCACTTCAGGGGTTGCATCATGCTTTGCTTTTAACATAGCAAGCACTTGGTCTGTCTGCGCTTTTGAGGGCGACAGCTCGCCTTGAGCTCGAAACCACGCGCGAATGACCATAGCCTGCCAAGGTAAAGACAATGCAGCGAGTTGTTGCCCGTCGAGCCTGAGATCTGTGCGTTTACAATCTTCAAAATATTTTTGGGCAGAATCGCTGACTAGTGCACTTTGCTCAGCACAAAGCTCGGCGCTGCGCCCCACGGTTTTGGTTAACTTAGGCCATCGCGCCAGCAAGTGAGGTATAATTTCGTTCCTTAAGAAGTTCCTATCAAAGCTATTTTGCTGATTAGATTCATCCTCAACCCACTGCAACATTTCCTCTTCGGCATAAGCCACAATCTCGGCTTTCTCTAGTGCTAGCATAGGGCGCATTATCAAGGTGTCACCTCGGTACTGAACTTCTCCCATACCCGCTAAGCCCTGAGGACCAGCACCGCGTTTAAGCTGAAGCAATACGGTTTCAAGCTGATCTTCGGCATGTTGTCCTAGTAACAGTACACCGCCTATTTGGTCACACACTTCTAACAATGCGTTGTATCGAACCTTACGCGCTTCTGCTTCCAGGCTTTTTCTCGACCCCGTGTCAACATCAACTCGATACAAATGAAATGCTACGTCTTCAAGACGACACTGTAATTCGCAGTGCTTTGCCCATTGTTCGGCATTATCACTTAAACCGTGATGTACATGTACAGCATGAATTGGGCTATCAAACTGCTCCCTATACGCAATAACGGCTTGGAGCAGAACGGTCGAATCCACACCACCGCTGTAAGCAACGACGAGTGGCGTTTGAAGCGGTAGCTCTACATCAGTGAGAGATGTAGCTATCCGGTTGACGATATGTTCGATTGTTGGGGATTGTAGAGGGGTCACAGACCGGTAATACCTTATTCTTTCAACGCTATATTTTACTGAGGTTTAACTTTGTATTTGGCTAAGCACTGGCTTTCTAATAACACACTTTCTAATAACACAAGGGGGTTGGTTACCTTTGGTAAACAACCCCCTTGTTCGTATACGACATTACATGACCGACATGAATTAAGCCGCCGCTCGCTAGTTTTTATAGCAAGCGTTTAAACTGATAGAACGCAGCTGTACATAACGGCTAAATGCACCTTTCATGCTAGTTTTCTTAATGAACTTATAATGAGCTTAGCAATAACCGAACGACATCAAACGCTGGTAACGCTCTTCCATCAATTTAGTCTTATCTAGCTCTTTAAGCTGGTTAAGCTGCTGCTTAATGACCGCCTTCAAATTAGCCGCCATGCCATTATGATCGCGATGCGCACCACCTAATGGCTCTTCAACAATACTGTTAATCAGGCCTAGCTCTTTAATTTGTGGCGCACTTACGCCCATCGCTTCAGCAGCGAGTGGGGCTTTTTCTGCGCTTTTCCACAGAATAGACGCACAACCTTCTGGTGAAATCACCGAGTACGTAGAATATTGAAGCATATTAACACGGTCGCCAACACCAATTGCTAGTGCGCCACCTGAACCACCTTCACCGATTACGGTACACACGATTGGAACAGTAAGCTCAGCCATTTCGAATAAATTTTTCGCGATTGCCTCGCTTTGGCCGCGCTCTTCAGCACCAACACCTGGATACGCTCCCGGCGTATCGATAAAAGTGATGATAGGCATGTTAAAGCGCTCGGCCATCTTCATAAGACGCAGGGCTTTACGGTAACCTTCTGGTTTAGGCATACCGAAGTTACGCTTAATTTTTTCGTTGGTGTCACGCCCTTTCTGATGACCAATAATCATCACCGGCTGATCATCTAGCATTGCTGGGCCACCAACAATCGCTTTATCGTCAGCAAATGCGCGATCACCAGCAAGCTCGTCGAATTCTGTAAAAATACGAGGAATGTAATCTAACGTGTATGGACGCATTGGGTGACGTGCAAGTTGAGATACTTGCCATGCGCCAAGATCAGAAAAGATCTTTTTGGTCAGCTCTGCGCTTTTACCGCGAAGCTTATTGATTTCTTCTTCAATACCAACGTCAAACTCGCCACCTTGATTCACCAACCTAAGCTCTTCAATTTTTGCTTCTAGTTCGGCTATTGGCTGTTCAAAGTCCAAAAACTGTATACTCATTTCATGTCCTATTCGTACTACGCTCGTCTATGCAAACGCGAGATGTCCAATCTATCGAACTCTTACCCTTAATGGTAGAGAATTGAAACGGCTTTGTCTCCCAAACATTGTTTGAGATCGTGTAAAAGTTGGTCTTCAGGGGTAACGTACCATCTTGCACCACACGCTAAGGTTACTTCAGCGTCTGGATGGGTTACCGCTAACTGAACAGGACAACTTCCACCGTTAAATGCCTGCAGGATAGATTGCATCTGACTCATTTTCTTCGGTTCAAGCAGCTGGGTATCAATATTAAGTGCCAGCGCTCTCGCGTTTTTCTCTCGTGCCTGAACAATGTCCATTACATCACGGGCGGTGATTGTATTGCCCCCAGAGAAATCATCAAAGCTGACCTGTCCCTTTATAAGCAATATTCTGTCAGTTTCTAACACACTTTCGAACTGTTCGTACATATCGGGGAAGAAACGTACGTCTATTCTGGCACTCTTATCATCCAGTGTCACTATGGCCCAGCGACGACCCCGCTTGTTCGTCATAACACGCACGCCAAGCACCAGTCCTACTGCACTGGCCATTTGGTCTTTATTGGTTGGTTTTAAATCAACTAATCGACCGTCGGTGTAGTAACGCAGTTCTTCCGCGTACTGATTGATGGGGTGGCCGGTTAAGTACAAGCCTAGGGTGTCTTTTTCACCTTCTAGCCATACTTTTTCAGGCCACTCAGGGACATCGGCAAACGCTTGCTTCACGTCTTCTGGCTCGGTAGTCAGTAACCCGAACATGTCTGACTGACCAAAAGACTCGGCTTTTGCATGCTGTCCAGCGGCGGCAAGGGCTTCGGGTAAACTCGCCATAAGGCTAGCGCGATGGGGGCCTAAGTTATCCATTGCCCCCGCTAATACTAGCTTTTCTAGCACTCGCTTGTTTACCCGTTTAATGTCTATCTTGGCGCAGAAATCAAAAAGATCTTTAAATGCCCCTTGGGTCTCCCGCGCTTCAATAATCGCTTCAATCGGGCCTTCACCTACCCCTTTAATCGCACCGATACCGTAAACAATGCGACCTTCGCTATCGACGGTAAATTTGTATTTACCCGCATTTAAATCTGGCGGCAGTATTTCGATGCCCATGCGCTCACATTCATCGACAAGCGTCACGATTTTATCGGTGTTATCCATATCCGCCGACATTACCGCAGCCATGAATTCCGCAGGATAATGCACTTTCAGCCACAGGGTTTGGTAAGACACCAAGGCATAAGCGGCAGAGTGAGATTTGTTAAAACCGTAACCCGCGAACTTTTCTACCAAGTCGAAGATTTTCATCGCAAGGTCCGGGTCAATATTATTGCCCTTCGCACCCTCGGCGAACGTGCCGCGCTGCTTCGCCATTTCTTCAGGCTTTTTCTTACCCATAGCACGACGAAGCAAGTCAGCGCCGCCCAGTGAGTAGCCCGCCATTTCCTGGGCTATCTGCATTACCTGTTCCTGATACAAGATAATGCCATAGGTAGGCTCTAGAATTTCTTTCAAGCACTCGTGCTGATATTCAGCATCGGGGTAGGAAATTTCTTCACGTCCGTGCTTACGATCAATAAAGTTATCTACCATGCCTGATTGCAGCGGGCCCGGACGGAACAGGGCCACCAGTGCGATAATATCTTCGAAGCAGTCAGGTTTAAGGCGCTTAATCAATTCTTTCATACCGCGAGATTCCAGCTGGAATACCGCAGTTGTCTCGGCGTTTTGAAGGGTTCTGAAACTCTTAGGATCTTCAAGCGGTATGGCGCTGATATCTACATCAACGTTCTTCCCTTCTTTGATCATATCAATTGCCCACTGAATAATAGTCAGCGTACGAAGACCTAAGAAGTCGAATTTTACTAAGCCCGCCGTTTCAACGTCGTTTTTGTCGAATTGGGTTACGGGGTTTTTACCTTCGTCATCACAATACAAAGGCGAGAAATCAGTAATTGTGGTTGGCGCAATAACAACACCACCGGCGTGTTTACCAGCGTTTCTGGTAACCCCTTCAAGTATTCGCGCCATATCGATAAGGTCTTTCACTTCCTCATCGCTTTCATACACTTCTGGTAGCTGTGGCTCTGCTTTAAACGCCTTTTCAAGCGTCATGCCTGGATCTGGTGGAATAAGCTTTGAGATCCTGTCTACAAAGCCGTATGGGTGACCAAGTACGCGGCCTACGTCGCGCACTACCGCTTTTGCTGCCATAGTACCAAACGTAATGATTTGCGATACCGCCTGACGTCCGTAAAGCTCAGCAACGTGGTCGATTACCTCATCTCGTCTGTCCATACAGAAGTCGACGTCGAAGTCGGGCATGGATACACGCTCTGGGTTCAAGAAACGTTCGAATAGCAAGTCGAATTCAAGCGGGTCTAGGTCGGTAATTTTTAGGGCATAAGCCACCAGTGAACCCGCACCAGAACCCCGCCCTGGCCCTACCGGAATTCCGTTATCCTTACTCCACTGAATGAACTCCATTACAATAAGGAAGTAGCCTGGGAAACCCATTTGGTTGATAACTTCAAGCTCAATGCGAAGTCGGTCATCGTACTCTGGACGTTTCGCTTTGCGCACTTCTTCATCGGGAAATAGAAATTCTAGACGTTCTTCCAATCCCTCTTCAGACACCTTAACCAAGAAGTCTTCGGTGGTCATGCCGCCGGTTGGAAATTGCGGCAAGAAGTACTCGTTTAACCGTACTGTAACGTTACAGCGCTTGGCAATTTCAACCGTATTTTCTATGGCTTCAGGAATATCGCTAAATAACTCAACCATTTCCTCTGCAGTACGAAGGTACTGCTGGTCACTGTATCGTTTAGGGCGGCGGTTATCATCAAGCGTGTAGCCATCGTGAATACATACACGAATTTCGTGAGCATCAAAGCCTTCACGGTCAATAAAGCACACTTCATTGGTGGCAACCACGGGTAAGCCGCGCTGCTCAGCAAGCTCCACGGCAAGGTGCAAGTAATCTTCCTCACCTTGCCTACCGGTTCTGATAAGCTCTAAATAAAAGCGGTCGGGAAAATGTGTTTGATAAAACTCAAGGGCACTATCGAGAATTTTGGCGTTGTTTTTCATTAAACCCACACCAACATCACCATGCTGTGCACCCGATAACGCAATCACACCTTCGCTGTGCTCTGCCAACCATTCTTGATCAATGACCGCTCGGTGTGAGAGGTGCCCGCGAAGATAGGCCTTGGAGATAAGAATAGTAATGTTCTTATATCCCTCATTGTTCATTGCAATAAGGGTTAGTCTGAAAGGTTCATCGCCAAAGACTTCATTAGTAACCCAAAAATCAGTGCCGATGATGGGCTTAATACCTAAGTTATGTGCCTCGGAATAAAACTTTACCAAGCCACACATATTCATTTGGTCGGTGATCGCCACGGCAGGCATGCCAAGCGCGGCCACTTTACCTAGAATAGGTTTAACCTTATTCAGGCCGTCCATCATCGAAAAGTCGCTGTGAACACGTAAATGAATAAATGGCGATGACATGATGTTATTTCTCTTCGAGTAGCGCTTTTACAGGTTTAAAACTTTTTCGATAGCAATCTAAGATGCCATATTCAGCGATGGCTTCAAAGTGTGCTTTTGTGGGGTAACCTTTGTGCCCGGCAAAGTTATATTGCGGGTAGGCCTCGTGAAGCGAAATCATATCGTTATCTCGCTCTACTTTGGCAATAATGGAAGCCGCTGAAATTTCTGCGTGCAGGCTATCGCCTTTCACTACCGCTTCAGACTCAAAATTCCACGCAGGAACCCGGTTGCCGTCTACGCGCACAAAGTCAGGCCTTACTGGCAGGCCTTCCACTGCGCGGATCATAGCGAGCATGGTAGCGTGCAGTATATTAAGCTTGTCTATTTCTTCTGGGCTCGCTCTGCCGATATTCCAGTAGAGTGCTTTTTCACGAATTTCTTGGGCTAGCGCTACGCGCTTTTTTTCACTCAGTTTTTTAGAATCGGTTAGCCCTTCAATGGGATTTTCAGGGTCGAGAATGACCGCGGCGGTGACCACATCACCGACTAACGGGCCACGACCTACTTCATCAACGCCGGCAATTAACTTATGCAAACAATTCCTCCACGACAGCTTTTGCTGCTGTTTTATCAGCGTTGCATTTTAGCGTATGGTGGAGGTCGGTGAAACGGGAAATAAGGGCTGAATTATCACTTTCGAAGAAGTTGAGTAGCTGATTGCTCATATTCTCTGCATTTACTTCTTCTTGTAGTAATTCAGGAATAATAGCTTCATTAGCCAATAGATTTGGCAACGTGAAGAAAGGCGCTTTATACAAGCGCTGCATAATTTTGTACGTGAGTGGTGCAAGTAAATAAGCGGCCACCATGGGGCGCTTGCATAACATGGCCTCTAAGGTAGCCGTGCCTGAAGCAAGCAAGATAACATCGCTAGCTATCATCGCATCTCGCGATGTGCCTTGCGTTACCTGAATGGGTAAACGTTCCTCTGCATTATTGGCTTCCAGCAAGAGTGCTTTTATTTGTGAAAGACGATGTTCGTTAGCAGCAGGGATAAGAAATTGAATGTCGCTGCGTTTAGCATGAATAGCTTCTATGGTCTCCAGAAATACTGGAAGTAGCGTTTCTACTTCGCCTCTGCGTGAGCCGGGAAGTACAGCCAATACGGAAGCATTACTATCTACACCTAATTCTTGCCGCGCCGCATTTTGGTCGGGCTCAATTGCTATAGCGTCAGCCATTGTGTGTCCCACAAAGGTATAGGGAACATGGTATTTATCGTAAACCTGCTGCTCGAAAGGAAATAAACCCAACACGCGATTAGTCGCTTTCGCTATTTTATGGATGCGCTTTTCACGCCACGCCCACACAGTAGGACTCACATAGTGCATGGTTTTGATACCGCGTGCTTTAAGCGCTTTTTCTACTCTTAGATTAAAATCAGGCGCATCAATACCCACAAAAATATCAGGCGGATTTTGCTCGAAGTGAGCAAGAAGCTGCTTTTTAACTTTCAAGATGGCAGGTAGATGGGAGAGAACTTCAACAAGTCCCATAACCGACAAGGTTTCCATATCGAACAGACTATGAAAACCCGCGTTTATCATATTTGGACCGCCAATACCTTCGATAACAGCATCAGGGTATTGGCGTTTTAACTCTGCAACCATTCCGGCGGCAAGCACGTCACCAGAGGGCTCTCCGGCAACCATGCCGATACGGATAGGCGTAGACATAATTAGCGAATAATGCCTCGCTCAGAGTCTTGTAAGAACTTCACCATAAGGGCCACACCAGGGAACTCCTGTGCGGGTTCGGCAAGTTTTTCAATGGCTTCGTCTACGGTATTGCCTTCACGGTATATTGCTTTGTAAGCGCGTTTAATGGCCATAACTTCTTCTTTGCTGAAGCCACGACGCTTAAGTCCTTCAGAATTAATACCCTGAGGAATATTTTTCTGGCCGCTGACCATAACAAAGGGAGGCACGTCGCGCAGAATAATGCCGCCAGCCCCCAAGAACGAATGGGCACCAATCTTACAGAACTGGTGAATACCTGCGGCACCGCCAACGATGACGTGGTCGTCCATGTGAACATGGCCAGCAATCGCAACACTGTTTGCAATAATAATGTCGTTGCCAAGAACACAATCATGGGCAACATGAGAGTTAGCCATAAATAAACAGCGAGAACCGATTATGGTAATGCTGTTGTCTTGAATAGTGCCTCGGTGAACGGTTACCCCTTCCCTAAACTCGTTATCGTCACCGATGACAAGTTCAGTAGGCTCGCCCGCATACTTCTTATCTTGGCAGTCTTCACCAATTGAAGAAAACTGATAAAATTTATTGTTTTTACCGATACGCGTTGGGCCGCGTACCACCACATGTGATTTCAGAATACAGCCATCGCCTATGGTGACGTTGTCGTCTACCACACAAAATGGGCCAATGGTGACATTTTCACCAATCGTTGCACTTTCTGAAATTACCGCAGTTGGATGGATCACGTTAAGCTATCTCTCTCATCGCACACATAAACTCTGCAACACAAGCGATATCGCCATCAACGCTTGCAGTGCCTTTAAATTTCCAAATCCCTCTGCGCTCTTTAACTAGAGCAACATCAAACTCAAGCCTGTCACCTGGAACAACAGGACGCTTAAAGCGTGCGTTATCAATCCCTGCATACAAGTATAACTTATCATTGTTACCCATTGTCTTAAATCCTAAAACACCGGCAGCTTGTGCCATAGCTTCAAGAATTAATACCCCTGGGAAAATTGGCTGTTCAGGGAAGTGCCCCATGAAACACGGCTCATTGATAGTGATATTCTTATAAGCCTTTACAGACTCACCCAGAACATAGTCTGTTACACGATCAACAAGTAGGAATGGATACCGATGAGGTAACAGTTCCAATATTTCCTGAATTTCGATGGTATTAAGTGAATTGGCCAAAAACTTTCTCCTGTATACAAGCATGACCTACAACTATTTTATACCAATACAGATGATTGATTGGCATTCTGGTCAAACTCGCCGTAAAAACTAAAAACGGCGGCAACCATACGCTGTTAAGCGCAAAAAACAAATCAGACCAACACCTTTGGGGAGTTGGTCTGATAAATTTTACAACTGACTAGTGCAGTTATTAGTTAGTTTTGCTTACTTGCTGAAGAACTTGCTCAGATAAGTCGTGCTCTTCTTTTGCAAACGCAACCGCACCAGCGTTAAGCACTAGGTCATAACCTTGCTTTGCTGCAACAGAGTCAATAGCTTGCTTGATTAGGCCAAGAAGCTTGTTGCGCTCTTCGTTGCTGCGACGTTGAATGTTTTGCTGCAAAGGTTGACCTTTTTTAGCTAGCTCTTCACGTACTGACAAGATTTTTTGTTCTAGTTCTTTCTTCTCTGCATCGCTCATTGTCGCTGCGTCGCGCTGAAGACGTTCTGCGTAGAACTGACCATCACGCTGCAGTTGATTCACTTCTTCAAGCTGATCTTTAAATTCAGCCTGAATAGCGTTTTGAATTTCAGCCGCTTGAGGCATCGCTTGGAAAATACCTTGCACATCGACAACTGCAACTTTCTGCTCAGCCATTACAGATGTACTAACTAAAGCGCTACCCAACATTGCTCCTGCAACGATATGTTTAACCAACTGTTTCAAAGGGAACTCCTTTTGTGAATCTTATTATAGAGCGCGCCTAAAAACGCGCTCGCTTTAATGTCTTAGAAAGTTTGACCAATGTTGAAAGTGAAGAATCTCGCATCGTCACCATCACGTTGCTGTATCGCTTTCGAGAAGCTGAATACCATCGGTCCCATTGGTGATACCCATTGGACCGATATACCTGCCGAGCTACGATACAGGCTCCAATCAGAATAGTCCAATAGCTCACCGCGTTGTGTAGATGCTATGTCAAACTGACGGTAATAGTCATAGTCGAACTCAGTATCCCACACGTTACCCACATCCACAAACAAACTTGTACGAACTGAGTTATCCATTTCTTCTTCAACAAATGGCGTAGGAACAATAAGCTCGATACCGCCAAGTGCCATCGCGTTACCACCTAGGCTTCGCGTCGACCAAGACAGCTGCGCATCAGCTGGATCGCCTGGGAACACTTCACCATCAGGCCCAACTATAGTGCCCGTATTGCCTAGGAATACACCGCGAGGACCTACCGTGTTATTCTCGAATCCTCGTAGTGAATCAGAACCACCTGCCGTAAAGTTCTCTGTAAACGGTAATATTTGCTCATTGCCGTTAATATCACCGTAACCATTCCCGTAGCCAAGACGTACGCGCGCTAGGAAAGACCAGCGCTGGTTACGAGATAATGGGAAGTACCACTTACCGTCAAATACTGTCTTGAAGTAGTTCACGTCTGAGTTAGGCGTGGTAATGCTGAATGACGCACGCTGAGACGAACCAGCAGTAGGGAACAGACCACGGTTAAGCGTACTTCTGCTCCAGCTTACGCTTGCCAAGAAGCTATCATATTTAATAGCCGCATCAGGATCTTCACCGTTAGTAAACTGATTATAGAACTGCTCAGTTTGCTCGTAGTAACCACGGTTGAATAGCTCTACGTTGCTGTAGGTCAAACCGAAGTTAATACGATTAAACTCGTTAATCGGATAACCAATGTTCGCACCAATAGACCAGCGCTTAGAGTTGTACTGAATAACGTTAAAGTCAGAACCGTCGAACTCACTATAGCCCAAGCTTCCACCCAAACTAATACCGTCAATGGTAAAATAAGGGTCGTTGTACGTGATTTGCGCACTGCGCTGATATGAAACCGTGCTTAGGTTAAGACCCACACGTTTACCTGTACCCAAGAAGTTATCTTGCTGGATACCCGCCTGTAGGCTTAGCTTCGTTCTGTCACCATAGCCGATACCAGCATTAAACGAGCCCGATGGCTGTTCTTTTACGTTAAAATTAACGTCTACTTTATCTTCTGAACCCGGGATACGTACCGTTTCAAATTCAACCTCTTCCATATAAGTAAGTCGAGAAAGCTGGTTCTTTGAAGACTCAAGTAAGTTATTCGACAGCCACGTACCTTCCATCTGGCTGACATTTTGACGCAGAACGCTATCGGCTGTTACTACGTTGCCGTTAAATTTAATGCGGTTGACGTAAATACGTTTGCCAGGGTCAACGGACAGCGTAAGCTTAACCGTTTTGTCTTCATCATTAATTTCAGGAACCGTAGTTACTGTTGGGTAAGCGTACCCAAAGCGACCAAGATACTTACTGATAAATTCTTCTGTATACGTTACTTCTGCTTGGTTATACAATTCACCCGTAGTAAGCGGAAGCACGCGTTCAATATACTCTTCGTGCCCGAGTACATCGCCTACCAGCTCAACTTCAGAGATAGTGTATTGCTCACCTTCTGTTACGTTCATGGCGATGTAGATACCTGACTTTTCAGGTGTCATTGAAACTTGTGTAGAGTCAACGTTAAAGCGAAGGTAACCACGGTTTAAGTAATGGTTACGCAGCGTTTCCATATCCCCTTGCAGCGTTTGCTGCTGGTAGCGAGTTTCCGACAGAAAATCCCACCAAGGCGTGTCGTATTGTAGCTCGAAAGCCTCCATCAGCTCTTCGTCTGAGAAGATTTCGTTACCTACAATATTGATTTGTTCAATTTCAGCCGCGTCGCCCTCTTCGAAAAGTAATTTCAAGTCAACACGGTTACGCGGTAGCGGCGTTATAATAGCCGTCACGTCAGCATTATATTTACCTATGCTGTAAAAGAAGTCTTTCAGGCCATTCTCGATAGAGGTTAGTACGGTCTTATCGAGCGGCTCACCAATACGAACGCCGTTCCCGTCTAAGCTTTCCTGAAGTTGCTCATCTTTAATATCATCGTTGCCTTCAAAGATGATATTACTAATGGTAGGACGCTCAGCGACACGCACGACAAGCGTATTGCCATCACGAAGAATTTCAACATTTTCAAAGTGAGTTGAAGAGTACAACGAGCGAATAAGCTGCGTTACCCTGAATGTATTAAGCTCGTCGCCAACTTGAACGGGCAAGTAGGTTAAGGCTGCACCAAGTGCAACTCGTTGCAAACCTTCTACGCGAATGTCTTCAACGACAAATTCACTGTCTTGCGCCGCAGCATTGGCAAAGCTAGCACTGGAAAGAATGGCTCCGGCTGCTACTAACTGTTTTAACTTCATCTATTTTTCTTTTCCTGGCCGCGTTTTGTATTAGCTGTTTTGTACTTCCTGATTTGTATCAGGTTATGCGAGCGATATCGTTAAAAATTGCGATACCCATGATCATAAACAGAAGCACGCCACCTATTCTGTAACCCCATTCCTGCACCGCTTCAGGCACAGGTTTGCCTGTGATCCACTCCACGATAAAAAACATGAGGTGACCACCGTCAAGCATGGGCAAGGGTAATAAATTTATTATGCCTAAATTTACGCTTATTAAGGCAAGAAAACTCAAAAAGTACGCAAGTCCATACCCAGCACTTGTTCCCGCACCTTGAGCAATTGAGATAGGCCCACTCAAATTCTTCACTGACACGTCGCCCGTGATGAGCTTACCTATCATTTCGACACTGAGTGTCATAAGACGCCATGTTTTATCTAGCGCATTCCCAATAGCCTCTATAATGCCATATTGATGCGTAAACACATACCCTTCTGGCCAAGGCTCAAATGTTGGGCTTACACCGAGATATCCACTTTGCCCTTGTGGTGTATCGCGGCGCGCTATCGTGGCATCTAACGTCAGTTGTTGTCCATCCCTTTGTATATCAAGCGAGATATTCTCGCCGGGACTTTCAACAATAACGTCAACTAATCGCTCCCACGATGACAACTTAGCGCCATTTAATGCAAGAAGCTCATCACCGGGTTTTAAACCCGCTTGTTGAGCCGCGCTTCCTTCACCTACAAACCCAACGGTTAACGTTGCATCTGGACGATAAGGGGTTAACCCTAAGCTGCTTAAAGGAGACTCGCTATCTGGGTCAAAGTTCCAAGAACCCAGTGTAAAAGTCAGTTCTTTTTCAACATTTGACGAATTTTTAACCGTAACATTGGCTTTTTCGGCGCCAATGTTTGAGACTATTTCCAGGTTTACCGCTTCCCAATCAGGCGTATTCCTGTCGCCAACTTTAATAATTTCATCACCAGGTTGCACACCAGCGATAGCTGCGATGCTTTCTGGCTCAACCTGTTTAACTACTGGCTTAACCGTTTCCAGCCCCACCAGATACATCAACCACAGTGCGAAAAACGCAAAAATAAAGTTAACGCCAGGTCCAGCAGCAATAACCGCCATGCGCTGCAAAACGGGTTTATTGTTAAACGCTTTGTCTTCTAACTCAGGCGGTACGTCATCAATGCGTCCATCGAGCATGCGCACGTATCCACCTAATGGGATCATAGCGATGACATATTCTGTGCCTGATTTACTTGTTTTACGCCATATAGGCTTTCCAAAACCAATTGAGAAGCGCTCTACCTGCACACCGCATTTACGAGCCACAAAAAAGTGCCCCCATTCATGTACAGCAACCAAAATACCTAAGGCTACAATGAATGCACCAAGGCTCCATAAAAATGCTAGCACTGGAATTTACCTCGAATAATCTCGTTAGCTTTTGCTCTTGCAAGGCTGTCTTGCTCTAGTATTTGCTGAATAGAATTCACCGACACATTGGGCATAGCATTAAGCGTGGCGTCATTTACTTTAGCAATATCACAAAACTGAATCTTGCCTTCTAAAAAGGCTTCGACAGCCACTTCATTAGACGCATTCACTCGCGTTGTTGCACATTGCCCTTCTTTACACGCATCAATAGCCAGCTTCAAATTCGGATAACGTTCAAAGCAAGGGGTTTGAAAACTGAAATTGCCAATGTCAGAAAAGTCGAGCGGCGTCACGCCCGCTTCAATTCGCTCAGGGTGCGCCAAACCATAAGCAATAGGGGTACGCATGTCAGGATTGCCCATTTGTGCGATCACCGAGCCATCAACATATTGCACCATAGAATGAATAATACTTTGCGGGTGAATAACCACATCAATATCATCTGCACCAGCACCGAACAACCAACAGGCTTCAATGAACTCCAGCCCCTTGTTCATCATAGTTGCAGAGTCGATTGTAATTTTTCTGCCCATCGACCAGTTAGGGTGTGTACTGGCTTCATCGATTGTAATTGACGAGAAGCTATCAAGCGGTCTTTCTCTAAACGGACCACCAGAACCCGTTAAGAGAATTTTACGAATGCCGGATGCAGCAAAGTTACCGTATTCATAATCGTGCGGTAGGCACTGGAATATGGCGTTGTGTTCGCTGTCGATAGGAAGAATTTCAGCGCCGCTTTGGTTCGCAGCCTCGATAAATAAAGCACCAGACATGACTAACGCTTCTTTATTGGCAAGCAAAACCCGTTTACCCGCCTTTACTGCTGCCAGTGTGGGTAAAAGCCCTGCTGCACCCACAATGGCTGCCATTACAGCATCAACTTCTGGCGCGCTGGATACTTCTTCCAGCGCCTTAGCACCAGCGAGAATTTCTGCATCCACACCGTACTGGGATGCTAACTCACAGGCAAGTTTGTAGTTAGCGTCATCAGCAATTACCACATAGCGCGGCGCGCATTTCTGAGCCTGCTCCATAAGCAATTCAAGCTGTGAGTTGCCAGTAATAGCAAATACGCGATATTTGTCTGGGTGGCGATTTATTACGTCGAGTGTATTACAACCAATGGAGCCTGTGGCCCCTAACACTGTTACTGTTTGCATTACGCCATCCAGGTTACATAGCAGAACGCAAAAACAGGGAATGCCGCGGTTAAGCTGTCGATTCTATCGAGTACACCACCGTGCCCAGGGAGAATTTTGCCGCTGTCTTTAATGCCCGCACAACGCTTAAGCATGCTTTCGTTTAAATCGCCAAGGGCGGAAACAGCCACCGTAATACCGCCGATAGCAAGGTGAAGCCAAATACGCGAAGGCTCTACCTGATAGTGAAGGGCCGCAAAAGCGATAATAGCGAAAGAAGCTGCAATACCGCCTAACAAGCCTTCTAAACTTTTACCTGGCGATACGTTAGGGCGTAACTTGTGGCGTCCGAATTTTACGCCAACAAAGAATGCACCTATATCTGCAGCCCAAACAATCCCCAGCACATAGAAGATGAGTGAAGCGCCGTAGAAAGGATCAACATCGTGCAAGCTCGTGCGAAGCGCAACAACCGCTACCCATGTAGGTATAAGCGTAAGTGCCCCAAATAGGGTTCTAACGCTGCGACTGTCTTTCCAGAACTTGGAATATTTGGGATAGGCTAGCACCATAAATAAAGACGCTATCCACCATAATACGGCAACCGTTAATATGGCACGGTATAAACCATGTAATTGGCCTTGATACCAAATCGTGCTGGCATCAACAATAAGAGATAAGGCTATACATATGGCAAAGGCACCTGCCATATAAATGAGCTTTTTAGGACGTTCACATACGCCCGACATATTCGCCCATTCATAAGCGCCAATGCCGACAACACCGGCAATGGCTATTTCAAACCAAAAAATAGGGAGAAAAAGAATAGCGTAAAGCGCCAGTGGCGCGAGGATTAATGCAGTTATTATTCGTTGTTTTAGCATAATTTGCCCTTGGCTATCGTTACCAGGGCAAGCCTGATAATTGCCTGTATGGTGTTAACCATCGGCTGTGACTACCTGTTCACCAGTTAAACCGAAGCGACGTTGGCGAACATTAAAATCGTCTACGGCCAATTGAAACACATCTTCGTTGAAGTCGGGCCATAGTACGTCGGTAAAGTACAACTCTGCATAGGCACATTGCCACAGCAAGAAGTTGCTAATACGGTGTTCGCCACCTGTGCGAATAAGAAGGTCTAACTCAGGAAGGTTAGCTGTTGAAATGTGCGCATTCAGTGCGTCTTCACAGATGCTTTCCACATCAAGCTCGCCGCTTTTCACTTGCGTAGCAAGTTGCTTAGCCGCGTTTACAATGTCCCATCTACCACCGTAATTTGCGGCGATATTTAAGACCAAATCTTTGTTATCTTTGGTCATGTCTTCAGCTTTACGAATTTTTTCGACCAGCTTGGCATCAAACGCCTCAACATCACCAATAACCTGTAGACGTACACCGTTCTTGTGTAGTCTTTTTGCTTCGCTATTGAGGACAAGATTGAACAGCTCCATCAAGACACTGACTTCTTCCTCAGGACGCTTCCAGTTTTCACTTGAAAACGCGAATAGCGTAAGTGATTCAATACCGTTTTGACGTGCAAAGCGCACAACAGAACGAACAGACTCTACCCCGGCTTTATGACCAAAGGTACGAATTTTCCCTTTCTTTTGCGCCCATCGACCATTGCCATCCATAATGATTGCAACGTGCTTCGGGCCAGCAGATTCTGCTGGCACCTCTGCTTTTGTCGATTTGGCTGCGCTTAAACGCTTTCCAATCATAATACTTACTTATACTTCCATTAGTTCTTTTTCTTTGTCAGCAAGCATGCTGTCAACTTTCTTAATGAAATCGTTAGTAATAGATTGAATGTTCTCTTCAGCAGCGCGGCTCTCATCTTCACTGATTTCTTTTTCTTTAAGAAGATCTTTGATGTCACCGTTCGCGTCACGACGGATGTTACGGATAGCGACACGACCACCTTCCGCTTCATTGCGAACAACGCGGATAAGGTCTTTACGACGCTCTTCAGTAAGAGGAGGAAGTGGAATACGAATTGAACCACCTGCACTCATTGGGTTTAAACCCAAATCAGACTGCATAATGGCTTTTTCTACCGCTTGAATGGCGCTTTTATCAAACACAGTTAACGCTAGAGTACGACTGTCTTCTGCAACGACGTTAGCCACTTGCTTTAGCGGCGTGTCTACGCCGTAATAAGGTACCATGATGCCATCTAGAAGGCTTGGATGCGCACGACCTGTGCGGATTTTGCTGAATTGGCCCTTAAGAGAAACTAGGCTTTTTTCCATGCGCTCTTGCGCATCTAATTCAATTTCATCAATCACGATTTGTATCCTATTGTTCTTAATTAATCGTTGTCAGCGTGGCGAATAACAGTACCTTCTTTTTCGCCCATCACAACACGCTTCAGGCAACCTGGCTTATTCATGTTGAATACGCGAATTGGCAAGCTGTGATCGCGCGCCAAAGTAAACGCTGACAAGTCCATCACTTTAAGTTCTTTTTCTAGTACTTCTTGATAAGTCAGTTCTTCGTAAAGCGTTGCTTCTGGGTTTTTCACCGGATCATCACTATAAACACCGTCAACTTTTGTCGCTTTCAATACCGCATCGGCTTCAATTTCGATACCGCGTAAACAAGCCGCTGAGTCTGTGGTGAAGAAAGGGTTGCCTGTACCGGCAGAGAAGATAACAACACGGCCTGACTTAAGAAGGCTAATGGCTTCTGCCCAGTTGTAGGCATCGCAAACACCGTTTAGCGGTATTGCTGACATCATTCGCGCATTTACAAATGCACGATGAAGCGCATCGCGCATGGCTAAGCCATTCATTACGGTAGCCAGCATTCCCATGTGATCGCCAACAACGCGGTTCATTCCCGCTTTTGCTAAGCCTTCGCCACGGAACAAGTTACCACCACCGATAACAAGACCAACTTGAACACCAAGTTCAACCAGCTCTTTAATTTCTTGCGCCATTCTATCTAGCACTTTAGGGTCTATGCCAAAGCCTTCCGCCCCCATTAGGGCTTCACCACTAAGCTTTAACAAAATGCGTCGGTATGCTGATTTTGGTGTGATACTCATAGTTTGAATTGTCCTCGTAAACCCGTTTTGTCCTATGTCTTTCAACAAGCCACTGATGTAAAAAACATAGGACAAAGCGCTTTCGTTTGTCAGGCAGGCGCGTACTTAATCTCGCCTAGCTTCACACTTACGCATTGCAATGGCAACACTAAAGACGTTCAGCTATAAAAAAGCACCTCCTAAGAGGTGCTTTGTAGTTTATCTAACTATTGCTTAATGCAAAAGATAAACACTCAATTATTTCTTAGCAGCAGCCATTTGAGCAGCTACTTCAGCAGCGAAGTCTTCAGTCTTCTTCTCGATACCTTCACCAACTTCGAAACGTACGAAGTTGATTACGTCTGCGCTGTTGTTCTTAAGAAGCTCAGCAACAGAGATTGAAGGATCTTTAACGAAAGGCTGACCAGTCAAGCTCACTTCGCCAGTGAACTTCTTCATGCGGCCTGCAACCATTTTCTCAGCGATATCAGCTGGCTTACCAGACTGGATAGCGATTTCGATTTGGATTTCTTTCTCTTTCTCAACAACTTCTGCTGGAACGTTTTCAGGCTTAACGAACTGCGGGCTTGCAGCTGCAACGTGCATTGCAACGTCTTTCGCAAGCTCTTCGTCACCGCCAGTAAGAATAGAGATAACACCAATACGGCCGCCGTGTACATACGCGCCTAGTGTATCGCCTTCAACGTTGATAACACGACGAGGAGAGATGTTTTCGCCGATTTTAGCAACAAGTGCATCACGCGCTTCGCTAACTTTAACGCCGTTCATGTCTGCGTCGTTAAGCGCTTCGATGTCGTTGATGTTGTTAGCAGCAGCTACTTCTAGTAGCTCGTTACCAAACTTAAGGAAACCTTCGTCACGTGCTACGAAGTCAGTTTCACAGTTTAGTTCAAGCATAGTCGCACGACCTGCTTCAACCTTAGTAAGGATTACACCTTCAGCTGCGATACGGCCTGCTTTTTTAGCCGCTTTCGCTTGGCCTGATTTACGCATGTTTTCAATGGCTAACTCAATGTCACCATCCGTTTCAACCAGGGCTTTTTTACAATCCAGCATACCTGCGCCAGTACGTTCGCGCAGTTCTTTAACTAGTGCTGCAGTCACTGCCATTTTTCAATTCCTCAGCATTAAATATAAATTCGTTAGGTAAAAGGGGCGATGTCGCCCCTCTCAATACGTTTCGTATTGTAGTACTGCCATATTATTAAGATATGACAGTAAGCAATCAGAATTACTCTGCTGCTTCTACGAAGTCGTCTTGCTCAGCTTGTACTTCAAGGTTGCTTTCGCGACCTGAGTTGATAGCGTTTGCAGCAGCATCCAAGTAAAGTTGGATAGCGCGGATAGCATCGTCGTTACCAGGGATGATGTAATCAACACCGTCTGGGTTAGAGTTAGTATCAACAACACCAACAACAGGAATACCTAGGTTACGAGCTTCTGTTACAGCAATGTGCTCGTGATCTGCGTCGATAACAAAGATCGCGTCTGGAAGACCGCCCATGTCTTTGATACCGCCAAGGCTGTTTTCAAGCTTGTCCATTTCGCGCTGAAGCATAAGTGCTTCTTTCTTAGTTAGCTTCTCAAACGTACCGTCTTGGCTTTGCTGCTCAAGATCTTTAAGACGCTTGATTGACTGACGTACTGTTTTCCAGTTAGTCAGCATACCACCTAACCAACGCTTGTTTACGTAGTACTGGTCGCACTTAAGAGCAGCATCTTTAACTGCTTCGCCAGCTGCGCGCTTAGTACCAACGAAAAGGATTTTACCTTTCTTAGACGCAACACCTGAAAGGTAGTTAAGTGCGTTGTTGAAAAGTGGAACCGTTTTTTCAAGGTTGATGATATGAACTTTGTTACGAGCGCCGAAGATGAAAGGCTTCATCTTTGGGTTCCAGTAACGAGTTTGGTGACCGAAATGCACACCTGCTTTCAGCATGTCACGCATAGAAACATTAGCCATTTTATTTTCCTCTTGGGGTTAGGCCTCCATATACCCCTTGTATCGATTCAGACCAACCTAAATTGAACTGAACACCCCGATACGAAGTGTCGGTATATGTGTGTTTTAATAAAATAAATTTACCCTCTAAAACGGTGCCAAATGCACGTGGCAAAATGAGCTTTCCGTCAGGGCGCGCGCTTTATACCACAATACCACCTAAGCCTCAAGTTTTGAGGGTAAAAAGCGACAATTTGAAGTATTTAGGTTAAAGAAAGTATAGAACCCTTAATGAGCTCGCTTTCCACCTCTGCCTTTAGCAGATAAAAACCAACAATATCATCACCTTACTAAGAATGACCTGAATAGTGTTATAATGCGTAAGTAATCAAAATTCTTCATCAAACTAGTTTCAAACGATTTGAGAGGCGCTGTGACAGCTATTATCAAAACCCCAGAAGAAATCGAAAAAATGCGCGTAGCCGGTAAATTGGCAGCCGAGGTGCTTACTATGATAGGGCCTTACGTAAAGAAAGGCGTTACCACAGATGAGCTAAATACTATTTGCCACGACTACATTGTAAATGAGCAAAAAGCGGTACCTGCGCCTTTAAACTACGGCCACCCGCCTTTTCCAAAGTCTATTTGTACGTCGGTAAACCACTGTATTTGCCACGGTATTCCTTCTGACAAGAAACTGAAAGACGGCGACATCATTAATATCGACGTGACAGTTATTAAAGATGGCTATCATGGCGATACGTCAAAAATGTTTGTGGTAGGTAAGCCTTCTATTCTTGCAGAACGCCTAATTCGCGTTACCCAAGAATGCTTGTACAAAGCTATTGAGCAAGTGAAACCGGGCATGCGTCTTGGCGATATCGGTCATATTTGTCAAACCCATGCTGAAGCGCATAACTATTCAATAGTTCGTGAATACTGCGGCCACGGTATTGGCGCTAGTTTCCACGAAGAACCACAAATTGTTCACTACGGTAAGCCAGGGACGGGTGATGTGTTAGAGCCAGGCATGTGCTTTACCATCGAACCTATGGTAAACGCAGGCAAGCGCTACTCAAAAGTGCTACCAGACCAATGGACTGTGGTAACTAAAGACAGAAGTTTAAGCGCCCAATGGGAGCACACCCTATTGGTCACTGAAACCGGCGTTGAGATTCTTACGCTTCGCGAAGAAGAAACCTTGGAACGCATCATTTCTCACGGATAAATCGACTTCGACAATATTGATAACGTTTCGAATAATCGCGTTAAAAATATGATTACAGAAGATTGAGTCTATCGAATTATGCAAAGCAGCCGTTGAATTCGCGGCTGCTTTTTTATTGGCTCGTTAGCTCAAATTCCAACTATCAAAGTTCGGCATCGTGTGCCCACTCCCCTCATATTTACTGCGCTACACACCTATAACAAAAAACCATAAATATTCACAATTCAACCTAACTTATGCATTAATTTGCTACTGCGAACTACTAGCAATTCATGCTATTGTTCTTAGCGTCTAAAAAGAAGTCTATTTCAAAGGTGTATTTTGACGCTGCAATCACTGATAAAGAATATCGACACAATTAGCTCTGTTGATGAAATCCCCGCCATTAAATCGTGCGTGGAAGCCAGTTATGCCTGGATAACGGAGTCCTTCGACGCTACGCCGGTTAATCAACTCGTTACCGGTCGTGCACAGTTCGTCGATGCGTTGCTTTGTCATCTTTGGCAACTTTATGGTTTAGATACCGTCGACGAATTATCGCTTTGCGCCGTTGGTGGTTACGGCCGTGGTCATCTGCAACCTCATTCAGACATCGATTTACTCATAGTTAGTAAAAAGAAGCTTAAGCCCGATGTACAAGAAAAAATTGGCATGTTCATCACCCTTTTATGGGATATCAAATTAGATGTTGGCCAGTCAGTTCGCACTATCAAAGAAACGGTCAAGCTAGCAAAAGACGATATTACGATTGCGACCAATTTAGTGGAAAGCCGATTACTTTGCGGCAGTGAAGCCACCTTTGATAAATTGTGGGATGAAGTTAACGGTCGAAACTCATGGTCGAGCAAAGCGTTTTTCTCAGCCAAGTACGACGAGCAGAAAAAACGCCACGCCAAATTCAACGGTACCGCTTATAACCTTGAACCTAACATCAAAGAAAACCCCGGGTGTTTGCGTGATATTCAATCTATTGGCTGGGTCGCCAAAAAGCATTTTAAAGAATACGACGGCTGGAACTTAGTTGGCCACGGCTACTTTACCGAGCAAGAGCACAGTGAGTTAATTGCTTGTCGCATGCACCTTTGGAAAATGCGCTGTGCACTGCATCTGATTGCAGGCAGAAGCGAAAACCGACTGCTGTTTGATTACCAACCTGACGTCGCAAAAATGATGGGATATGGTGAAGAAGGCAAATCATCTGTCGAGAAAATGATGCGGGACTTTTTCCGCACAGTGGCGCGGGTGTCTGAACTGAATCAAATGCTGCTTCAGCGCTTCAAGTACGACATGCTGAACCAAAGCGTTCAGAAAAGCGTGATCATAAACGAAGATTTCGAGCTGCTCGATAACATGATATCGCCACGACACGAAACCGTGTTCTCCTCTCCCGAAGCAATCTTGGACTTTCTGCATTTGGTGGCCAACACGCCAGAAGTACAAGGCCTCAGTACGATTTGTATTCGTCAGCTGCGCAACGCTCACCGCGCTTTTGAAGCAGAATACTATGTAGAGCGCCCACTGTGCCGCGAAAAATTCATGCGCTTAATGAAACAGCCTGAGTTCTTTGATTTTGCATGGGACATCATGCATCAATACGGCATTTTACAAGCTTATCTTCCTGAATGGGATGCCATTGTAGGTATGATGCAGTTCGACCTGTTTCACGCCTACACGGTGGACGAACACACTCACCGATTAGTGAAGCATGTTAACTACTTTTTCTCAAAGGCAAATAAAGACTTCCCGCGCTGCGGCAGAATTTGCAGAAACCTCGATAAACCAGAAGTGCTTTACATCGCTGCTATTTTCCACGATATCGCCAAAGGTAGAAATGGCGATCATTCCACATTAGGCGCCCAAGATGTAGCAAAGTTCTGTCAGCAACACGATGTTCCCAGCGACGATGCTGAAATGATTGCATGGCTTGTAGAAAACCACCTACTGATGTCAGTGGTAGCCCAACGCCGCGATATTTATGACCCAGACGTTATAAGCGAGTTTGCTGGCGCGGTAAGAAGCCACAATCACCTTAATTTGCTTTATACGCTAACCCTTGCCGATATTCGTGCCACCAATGACAATCTTTGGAACGACTGGAAAGCATCTTTACTTCGCGAATTATATTTAATGACGCAAAAGGCATTGGATAATGGACTACAGTGTCAAGTAACATTGAACGAGCGAGTAACTACTCACAAACACCAAGCAAGGCAAATTTTGCAAGAGCGCGCTATTGAGCCTGTTGCTATTGATGCATTGTGGGCCCGCCTGGACGACGATTACTTTGTCCGCTTTAAGCCCACGCAAATTGCATGGCATACCGATGAAATTATTAAAGCTCAGAATGAATGGCTAACACCTGAGCACGATGGTTTGTTAGTTAAGGCCAATGATAACAGCGCCAAAGGTGGAACCGAGGTGTTTGTTTACGGCAAAGATAGAAAGGCCTTGTTTGCGCAAGTCGCTTCAGTGCTGGACAGTCGCAACTGTTCTATACATGACGCACACGTTACCGTAACTAGAGACGGCTATGTATTTGATAGCATGCTTATTCTTGAAAATGACGGCAGTCGTATAAGCTCAGAGTCTCGCATTGCGTCCATTGAAAATGCTATTTCTGCCCAACTTGAAAAGCCGGGGCGTTCGCACGAAAATAAACGTAAATTGCCTCGGCAAATGAAACAACTTGACGTGCCTACTAAGGTACGCTTTTTCAATATCAACGATGAAGCCACGCTTATTGAGTTAGAAGCCCTGGACGCTCCGGGCATTTTAGCTAAAATTGGTCACGCATTCGTTGATACTAATATGACGCTTAAGCTTGCGAAAATTGCCACCATTGGCGAGCGAGCCGAAGATATTTTTATCGTCAGCAATGAGGCTGGCAAAGCATTAACCCAAGAACAACAGGTGAACCTTAAAAAGCGTATCCTGTTCAAACTCGACCAACTTGAAGATATCACAATACCATGAATGAATTGAAAGCCATCATTGAAGACGCCTTCGAAAATCGCGATAGCATTAGCCCTTCATCTGCACCTGATGAAGTAAGAGATGCAGTAGCACAAGCTATTGACCTTTTAAACACAGGTAAAGCGCGCGTTGCAGAAAAAATTGCTGGCGAATGGGTAGTACATCAATGGCTTAAAAAAGCTGTTCTACTTTTCTTCCGTCTTCACAACAACGATGTGATTGAAGGCGCCGAAAGTAAGTTTTATGACAAAGTACCGCTTAAGTATACAAACTATACTGCTGAACAGTTTGCGGCTGACGGCGCGCGTATTGTTCCACCAGCAGCGGTACGTACGGGTACATTCGTAGGTAAGAACGCGGTTGTTATGCCTTCTTATGTAAACATTGGTGCATTTGTTGACGAAGGTACCATGGTTGATACGTGGGCGACGGTAGGCTCGTGTGCGCAAATTGGTAAGAATGTTCACCTTTCAGGTGGCGTGGGTATTGGCGGCGTATTAGAACCACTTCAGGCTAACCCCACCATTATTGAAGATAACTGCTTTATCGGCGCGCGTTCTGAAATCGTAGAAGGCGTGATTGTTGAAGAAGGTTCTGTTATCTCAATGGGCGTTTACATCGGTCAGAGCACTCGTATTTATGACCGCGAAACCGGTGAAGTTCACTATGGCCGTGTACCAGCAGGTTCAGTAGTCGTGGCGGGTAACCTGCCAAGCGCAGATGGTAAATACAGCCTTTACGCCGCTATCATCGTGAAGAAAGTAGATGCGAAGACCCGCGCGAAAGTAGGTATCAACGCGCTACTTCGCGGCGTAGAATAAGCAGTATTTCTGGCTTATCGCTAACGGCTCGGGTTAATTTCAATTAGCCGAGCCACATGCTGAAAGACTCACAAATTAAAAGAGGCGCTTATGCGCCTCAGATTGATGATAAACCCCTCTTTTTTCGGAGGGGTTTATTTTTTCTAGCAGCCGAAGGCTGCGATCGCGATATT
>NZ_JANHZQ010000050.1:0-27117 GCF_041414725.1 Alteromonas sp. DY56-G5
ATCGCGATCGCAGCCTTCGGCTGCTAGAAAAAATAAACCCCTCCGAAAAAAGAGGGGTTTATCATCAATCTGAAGCCCTGTTCACAGGGCTTTTATATTACTGCTTGAAAAAATCTAAATGCTATGACGAAGTGATGTCGGCGCCTGCGCTTTCTCTGTAGGTGGCAATGACGGAAGAGAGTACTGCTTGATAGTTGCTGATCACAGATTGCCTAGCCGAGAAAAAGCTACGTTGAGCATTAAGCAAATTCAGAAAGTCAGTGTCACCGGCTTTGTAGCGAATATCCGCAAGACGATAAAGCTGCTGATTGTTTTCGAGCGAGGCTAACGCGTAGCGGTAGTTTTGTTTATTGAATACTAAGTTAGTTTGGCTATTTAACAATGCTTCTATCGCGCTAAGCACTGTCTGCTGATACTGTAATATCGCCAAATCAACATCCGTTTTTGCCGCCTTCTCTGCAGCTTCTAACCGTCCCCCATCAAACAGGGTTGCTGCTGAGCTTATTGCTGCGCCTAAGGTCCACCCTTGCGCTAAATCTAAAAGATCACTCACACCAATATCTGCACTTAAGCTCATGCCTGGAAGACCTGCCACTGACGCTTCGTAAAACGCTAAATCAGCCTGCTTAAATTGCGCTATAGCTAACTGAACATCTGGACGCTGCTTCAATACCTCAGCGCTTAATATAGGTGCCACTTCGGGCAGTGAAAAATCGGTTAGCGAAAGGGAAAGCAGCGCTTTTTGTTCAGGCGTATTAAATTGCATAGATTCATTACCTAACAATACCGCTAATGCCCGCTCATTAAGCGTTAAACTATTGCTCAGTCGCAGCACCTCCGACTGAGCACTGATCAATGTATTGCGCTGCTGGGAAACCTCAATACCTGAGGTATCCCCCTCTTCAAAGCGAATTTGAACTAGGTTTAGCAGCGCTTCGCTAATCTCTACGTTTTGCATCGCAATAGACAGCCGCGACTGCAGTGAAATCTGCTCAAGAAGGGTATTTATAAACAACGCCTGGGTGTCTAACAGCGCATCGGTAAACTGATACTGTGCAGTATCGATACCTAACTGACGACTGCGCTGCTGAGCATCTCGTGTACCCCATATGTCCGCGTCATAACTCAACCCCAGTCCACCTGAGGTAGAGTGGCTTGAACGGCCACTATCTAGGTCTCTTCCACTGCGTCCAGATGTCCTCGCCGTTATAGTCGGAACGTCACCTGCGTTAACTTGTGCTAACAGAAATTGCGCTCGTTTCACCCTCTGCTCGGCTTGATTAAGGGTTAAATTTTGGCTTTCAAGCGACTTCATAACGGGCGCAAGTTCAGCCACCTCGAACACCTTCCACCATGATGTTGTTATTTGACTAGTCGCGTCCACAGACTTCGCTTTTTGTAGCGCCTGCGTGTCAGTTTCGGGCAACGTTGTAGAAGGTGAGTAAGCGCAGCTTGCGGTCAGCACGATACAAGAGAACGCGCACAGTAATGAACGAGCGGCAAGAGGCACAGAAAAACGAAAAGAATGCATGGCGTTACTCCTCTGCCAACGCGTCAATGGGATTAAGCTTTGATGCTTTTTGAGCAGGGCCATAACCAAAAATGAGCCCTACAGCGAGAGATGTGACAAAAGCCAAAACGGGCGGCATTAGCGTGTAGGCGACAGGCACACTGAATGAAGCAACGATAAGGACAACAAAATAGCCCAGAAGAATGCCGAAGATACCACCCAAGATACACACTACCCATGCCTCGATATTGAACTGGCGCAATATATCGCGAGGTTTTGCGCCTGTGGCGATGCGTAGTCCAATCTCCCTCTTACGCTCAGATACGTTGACCAGCATGATATTCATTACACCGATACCGCCAACAAACAAAGATATGGCAGCAACAGACGCCAAGAGCCAAGTTAACGTGTCTTGCGTTTCCGTGACCGCCTCTACCAGTGACTCTGTGGTACGCACCATCACGTCTTCTTGTCCGTGACGTTCTACCAACAGTGCCAACACATCGTCTTTTACCTGAGTGGCTACTTCGGTACTTTCTGCCTTTATGGTAATGCTGCTTAAGTAATCTCGACCAAATACCTTCAAACGGCCAGTTGTAACCGGAATGAGCACTTCGTCATCCATATCGTTACCACCTGCACTGGCGCCCTTAGAATGAAGTACACCTACGACCTGATAGAAGGCATTTTGCATCAAAATGTACTCGCCTACTGCCCGATATTTATCTTCAAACAGGGTCTCTGCTACCGTATCTCCAATTACCACCACAGGTGCATAATTTGTTACGTCTTCATCGCTGAAAAACACGCCCTGCGCCATTTCCCAGTCTTTAGCATGAAAGTAATCAGGTGTGGTGCCTGTAATACGTCCTGAAAAATCGTTTTCGCTGTAGCGGATGGTTGCCCTTGCACTTCTTTCCGGCGCGACATAAGCCACACCCAGAACACTTTTCAATGCAGTGGCATCGGCTAATGTCAACGATGCAATATCACCGGATGAGCGCATGTTTCGTCCACCCGGCCTAATCGAAATCAGGTTCGTGCCAATGGTTTCAATGCGCTCTAGTACCTGCTGTTTACCTCCCTCACCGATGGCCATCATGGTCACCACTGCCGCTACTCCAATAATAATTCCCAAGAGTGTGAGCAAGGTTCTAAACCAATTCATTCTAAGGGCAGTGAACGCCATAGATAGGGCTGAAGAAAGTGAGATACTTGGAAAAGGTTTAATTGCCGGTACTGATTTAGGCTCTTGAGCATGTACGTGCTGCACTGAAGCCGCATTCTTTTCAAATGATTCACTTGTGCTAGGCGCAGCGGTTTTAGTATCTGTTACAATTTTCCCATCAAGCAAGTGTATTTGCCTGTCGGCATGTTCAGCAACTGCACTATCGTGGGTGATAAGAATAATAGTCACCCCTTCTGCGTGTAGCTCGCGAAGCAATGCCAGTAACTGTTCTCCGCTGGCCGAGTCAAGCGCCCCCGTGGGCTCGTCGGCTAATATTACTTCTGCACCATTAATTAAGGCGCGGGCTACCGAGACACGCTGTTGTTGGCCACCAGAAAGCTCTCCGGGCTTGTGCTCTTTTCTGCTTGCAAGCCCAAGTTTATCAAGCAACTGTTGCGCTTTTTGAGTACGCTCTTCGCTAGGCGTACCGCTGTATATTGCTGGCAGCGCCACGTTTTCAGTGGCGTTTAGCGACGACAGTAGCTGATAGCGCTGGAAAACAAAACCAAACGTTTTCAAGCGAAGAGCAGAAAGCTGGTCTGGGTTCAACGAAGACACTGACTGTCCGTGGATACGGTACTCCCCTTCTGAAGGGGTGTCTAAACATCCTAGGATATTCATCAAGGTCGACTTTCCTGACCCGGATTGCCCCATAATGGCGACAAATTCACCCTTATCGATTGATAACGAAACGTTATCCAATGCGGTGACTTCAAACCCTTCTGTTTTGTAGCGACGTGATACGCCATTAAGCTGTATTAACGACATATTAGAATCCGTCACGGCGGCGCGGTGGACCTGATGGCGGCTGCCCACCCGGCACTCTGCGCATACCCGCGGCCGGCATTGCGGTGCCGTCTGCTAGACCCACAACCACTTCATCACCTTCTGATAGGCCTTCCATAATTTGAATATGGGTTCTATTTTTTATGCCTACTTTTACTGGCGTGCGAACCACCTCATCGCCCTGTTTAAGCATCACGAATTGATTGCGAGCTCGTCCTTTTACTGCCGCTAACGGCACAGAAAGCGCGCCTTTCACCTGCTCTTGCACAAAGAACACTTGGGTAGTCATAGCATCCATTAAAGTGCGATCAGGATTCTCAACATCGATTAGCACTTGGTATAGCACTACGTCATTAAGTACAGTGGGTGTAGGTAGCACTTGACGAACGGTAGAGTGGTAGAAGGTTTTGTTATCGCCCAAGGTAGAGAAATAGACTGGCATGCCGCGCTTTATTTTCTGCACATCGGCTTCGGACACTTCTGCGCGTAGGGTCATTACTGATAAATCGGAAATTTGAAGCAACACGGGGGCGTTTTGATTGGCATTCAGGGTTTGCCCCTCACGCACCGGTAAGGTGGCTACAGTTCCGGATATTGGCGCAAATATCTTTGCAAAACCGAGCTTAGTAATATCCCCTTCCAGCGAGGCTTCGTCGGCTTTAATCTGTGCGATGCTAGCCGTGATCTTGGTATCGATAACTTTAAGGTTTGTATCACTGCTTACGACTACATCTTGGCTGACTGCATTTTGCTTAAACAAATTTTGATTGCGTTGCGCTCTCACTTCGGCGAGTTCTCGCTCTGCCCGCAGCTGAGCCAGCTGTGCTTTTTTGCTGTCCAGCGCCGCTTGAGAGTTCTGTACTTGTGTTTCAAATACACGGGCATCGATCTCTACCAGCAAATCGCCTTCTTTAACAATATCCCCCTCTTCAACGTGAATATTGTCTACCTGACCTGAAACCTGCGCACCTACCTCTACGTAGCGCTTGGGCTCAAGCTGACCTGTAGACACCAAATTTAATTCGATGTCTCGTATCTTTGCATCTTGAAAGAGATATTCGGTATTTGTCTGAGGTGAGTATAGCCAAGCATAAACAGCATAAGCAGGCACAAACACAATAATTGCAATGAGCAGTACTTTAATGGGTAGAGGGAGTTTCAAAGCATTTGATCCATAAAAAAAACTGAATGCAATATAGCGAATGTAAAGATTCGCCACGAGAGACAATCTTTACATTTACGCTATCTTTACAGACATTTTTAAATGCTGAATAAGCTTTTGATTTGAGTGGTTAAAAGAGTTTTTAGCAATACAGTAAGCGTTAAAGAAAGTACTAACGAGCACCCTCGTAACCAAACTGACGCCAGCTTTCATACACAAATACCGATACTGCATTAGACAAGTTCATACTACGACTGTCTGGCAACATAGGGATGCGAACACGCTGCTCTGGGGGAAGCGATTGAATATAGTCGTCTGGTAAACCTCGGGTTTCCGGTCCGAAAATTAACGCATCGCCTTTTTGATAAGACACATCGCTGTGAAATGCTTTGCCTTTCGTTGTGCAAGCGAAAACCCGTTTTGGCTTAGCATCATTCAGGTAAGCGTCTAAACTGGCGTGGCGCTTTACGTGAGCAAACTCGTGATAATCTAAACCTGCGCGTCGAACGCGTTTATCGTCCCATTCAAAACCCAAGGGCTCGATTAAGTGCAACATAAAGCCACTGTTTGCGCATAAGCGGATGATGTTTCCCGTATTTGGCGGGATTTCTGGCTGATAGAGTACGATATCGAGCATGCTTTTTTAAATTACCTTCACAGTTAACAACTCGTTTATTTTATACCGAAACGCTATTCTTCATCACCCTTGCGCACACTTTTATTACCTGTGAAATAGAAAGCACTGCTCTTAAGTACGATTACCTAACTAAATGTTAGCTATGATTGCACTTATGTAGACGAGTCTTCTATCAAAAAGTCGAGAATACGCGCCATGGAGCGCTCGCGAATGTCGTCAGACTCGGTGAATAGCTCATGGTAAGCGCGGGGCACTATTTCAAGTTTTGCATTTGGCATAAGCTGCGCCACGCGGCGCTGACGGTTATTATCAATAATCGCATCATCGTCTGCACTTAATACAAGCGAAGGCGTTGTAATAGCGCGTGCGCTACTTTCAATTTTGTTCATAGCCTGATGCGCCGCTGCCAACCACTCTGTAGTTACGCCACCAAGCTGAATATCCTGCTCTTCGTCATACAGCTCACGAAACAGGGCATAGCGGGTTTTGCTGTGGGTGAGCTTATTAAGTGAAAAAGGAAACGCGATATACGGGGTTTGACCAAAAAAGTACCCCGCATCTTTCTTTTTCATTCTGTTTACCGCAAGGCCTGTGCGAATTAAGCCATTCGCCAACCAATTGGGCAGAGCGGGTTTAATGCCAAACATGGGTGAAGCCAAAACGGCTTTTGAAAACAAGTTCGGAAGACGCAGCAGCGTGAGTGCACCAATGGCGCCCCCCATCGAATGGCATACCAGCTGTAACGGGCCTTGCTGCAGTGGCTTTACAATAGTTTCTACGAACATAACGAAGTCATCAACGTAGTCGTCAAAATCGGCAACATAACCATGCTGAGGGTCACGGGTCATCCTGTCTGACAAGCCTTGGCCTCTGTGATCTAAGATGAATACGGCGAAACCATTTTGATAGAGATCGTAAATAAACTCTTTGTACTTTAAATAAGATTCGATTCGACCAGAGCATATTACAATGGTAGCTCGCGGCGATTCTGGGATACAGTGCGCAAAGCGTACCTTGATATTGTCTTTCCCAGAGAAGTGGCCCTGAGTAACACTGTTTTGCCAGAAGGGATTGATATACGTGGCAAAAGTGCTGGCTAAGTTATTTTCAGACGTGAACGTCCAGTTCATAAATACCCTATTACAGTCAAATTGCGCTCTTTGTTAGGCTACGGAGTGCTATCAACGTTCCCAATCATAACTTGGGAAATGACATAGTAACTCGTAGCCCACCGCGCTCAGCAGGTTCAGCGATTATGCGTCCATGATGCAACTCAACTGCCGCTTTTGCAATGGATAAGCCCAAGCCTACGCCTCCTGACTCGCGCTCTCTGGCAAGAGTTGCCCTGTAAAACGGAGAAAATATACGCTCACATTCCTCACTGGTTAACCCGTCGCCGTCATCTGTAATGTGAATACACCAATGCTGCGCATCTTCGCTAAACGTAATATGCGTGACGAGTTTGCTATGACGTATGGCATTGCGAAGAACATTCTCGACAGCGCGACAAAACATCATGCTGTCAATGACTACCGTTTTTTTAGGTATATCGTCAATTTTTAACTGCTTGTTTTTATTTGCAGCTTCAAAGTTAGCATCGGTCAGTACATCGTTAAGTACCAAAGACAAAGCGTGCTTTTGCATGTTCGCCTCACCAGCTTCCGCGCGACTAAGTGTGAGTAATTGACTAACTAGCGCTTCCATTCGGTCAGCTTCTCGTTCTACGCGAGATAAGGTGGCTGGGTCTACGTTTTGCTGATGGGCAAGCCCTAACGCCATTTGCAATCGCGCTAGGGGTGAACGAAGTTCGTGAGAGACATCAGCTAATAATCGCTTTTGTGCGCCCCACATCGATTCGAGCTGCTCTGCCATTTTGTTAAAGTCGCGCGCCAACTGCCCTAACTCATCCTGACGCTTGGCGGCCTTGCCCACCCGTGTTTGCCAGTCGCCACTTGCTAAGCGTTTTGCTGAACCTTGAATGTGCAAAATAGGGTTGGTCAGCGTTTTAGCAAATAACCAACTCAAAAGCGTAGTCGTTATGAGTGCTATCGCCAAAAACAACAGAACGGGAGGGGTTTGCTTCTCTGGCATATCAAGCTTTACCGCAAAAAGCGCGAAGCGTGAATTGTCTCGCTCGAAGAAAACCGGGCCGAGAATTTTGAATGCGCCGCGCTTTACTGCAATCGGAGAAGTTTGATTGACTAGACGTAGCAAATCTTCTTTATCATTGTCGCGAAGAGGAGGGCCGCCCCCTGAGACAAGACGGTTGTCGCGAATATCGACAGCCACCAGCCTACCTCTTATACCACGTGAATTGCGATCAAGTGCTTCATGTAACGGTACACTTTGAAAGCGCTCGCGCTGCATTCGCTCAATAGCCTGGTTTAAATCCTCCACTTCGCGGGGCTTGATTTGCACAACTTGAAGGTCTTCAAAAAAGAGGCGACTTCCCCAAATGGCCAAAAGCGATGTAACAATGAACGTTGCCCAAAACCAAAGAAATAATCGGCCCATGATGGCCCTTGTTGGGCTGATGCTGCGTAACAGTTTTACCATTAATGGTTTCCAACAATTAACATATACCCTACTCCGCGAATGGTTTTGATTTTTTCATCAACGGCTACCGCACTGATTTTCTTTCGCAAGTTACTAACATGCATATCAATGCTTCTGTCGAAAGCTTGCAGAGGCTTGCCAAGAATCTTTAAACTTATTTCTTCTTTCGTTACTCGCTGAGCTGCGTTAAGCATTAATAGGCGCAAAATTAAGAACTCGGTTGTGGTTAGCGTTAATTCCACATCGTCCACTTTAGCGAGCTGACTACTTGGGCTTAAAAAGATGCCATTCACAAATAAGTCCTGTTCCACAGCGCCGCCTGAAGCGGAAAGATTATGGCGACGCACAATCGCTTTTATTCGCGCCACCAGCTCACGGTGGTTAAACGGTTTTGGTAAGTAATCATCAGCGCCCATTTCCAGACCCAATATACGGTCGTAATCATCGCCTCTTGCAGTCAGCATAAGCACAGGTGTGCTGTGGCTAGCTCGCAGCTTTTTCAATACGTCAAACCCATCCATTTTAGGCATCATCACATCCAGCAAAATAAGGTCGTAATGACGGCCAGACACAGCCTCAGATAACCCTTCTTCACCGTCGTTACGCACTTGCACCTGATACCCCATACTCGACAGATACGCAGAAAGCATTTCTGTCAGCTCAAGGTCATCATCGATAACAAGAATAGACTGCAAATGAAAATCTGAACTCATGGTATTAAACTCTTTAACGGTTGTAACTGCTGACCTTTGATTCATGAAAGTGCCTGTAATTTTTATAAACTTCAACCTACGTTTGTGGTGAGTTTTGTCTAAATTCAACGAAAAGCACTGACAAACGCATACTATATCTTTTCAGACCTTTACAATCACAAAACGGCATCACCTTTACAGAAGCTTTACAGTGCGTTGACTGCTTTTTGTATTTATCACGCTAGGATTAACGTGTCCGAACAAAAAGGAGACGACAATGAAAAAGTTATTAATTGCTAGTGCAACTGTAGCGGCGATTAGCTTAGGTGGATTTGCGTTGGCGCAGCCAGCAGGCCCAGGTATGCGTCACCACGAACCGGTTAAAGAAATTGTTAAACACCTTCGCGGTTTAAGCTTAAGCGACGCACAGCGCGAAGAGATAAAAACACTCGTAAGCGCATTTAAAGACGCTAACCCTCGAGTTGAATATCAAGATAGTGAAAAGCCAGATTTCGATTTTGAAACCGCTTCTGAGGCACAAATCAGTGCTTTTATAGAAACTCAGTTTGAAGAGCGAGAGTCGAAACATTTTGCTCTTGCTCAACTACGCCACAATATATTTAACGTGCTAAGTGAAGAGCAGCAAGCGAAAGTCCTGGCGCGTGAGGAAAGTAGGGAAGAAAAAAGAGCAGCGAAAGGTGACAAGCGCCGCGACGCATCTAACGAGCGAAAATCACAGTTTGCAAAACGCATGGATGGTGAAGGTAAAGGCAAAAAATTCCGCGGTCACGGTAAAAGTGAAAGAGGCGACAGAAATCACCAGCGTAATGGCACGCCGTTTAAAGGCATTGACCTGACCGATGATCAGCTGGCAAATCTTGCTGAGCTTCGTGAATCATTCAAGGACACATCCAATGCGAACAGAGAAACACTGCGAAGCTTCAAGGATGCCCAGCGCGACCTGATTAGAAGCTCGTCTTTCTCACAAGACTCTTGGAACGCGCTTGTTGCCCAGTACAAAGACGACCTTGTCAGTGCTGGTGTTGAAAAGGCCAAACAGCGCCAGGCCATGTTTGCAGTACTAACGCCTGAACAGCAAGCTGAGTTAAAAGCGCAGCGCGAAGAAGGTCGAAAGCTACGTGACTTACTGCGATCTTAGTATTCAGTAACACCCTAACCCACCGTAAAAAGTGCTGGCCCTGGCCAGCCTTTTTTATGGCTGGCTTTCAACCTGCTGACTTTCTTTTAAACTACGTTTCGCCCAAAATATTTGACGTTACCGAATTTGAGCTAAAAGCTGACTGCTAAAAATTCGGTTTAACTGGCTTGTAGTCGGGTGACAAAAAAAGCGGCGACGTTATTACTAAATCAGCTGTGGCTGGTGTGCAGGCGACTGGGACATTCCATACCGAACACAGTCGTAGCAGCGCTTTAACGTCAGGGTCGTGAGGCGCTGGGTTTAGCGGATCCCAAAAAAAGAAAAGTGCATCTAGCTTATTATCAGCGATGAGTGCTCCTATCTGCTGGTCGCCCCCAAGCGGGCCACTTTTATAGCGCGTAACTTCTAGCCCCGTTTCATTGGCAATTAAACCGCCTGTTGTGCCTGTGCCCACTAAATTACACTGTTTGAGCACATCAATGTGCTGCTTAACCCAAGCAAGTAGCTCAGGCTTTTTATGATCGTGCGCAACAAGCGCCAAGGTAAGTTTGCCCATTTTATTTTCCGAGTTAATCCTAACAACCAATACTCACGGCCACTGTCGACATACGGTAACAATTTACCCGCTTTGCATGGTTAGACACTGTAACTAGTCATATCACGCATTAATGATGAGCGATGTGCATTACTGGTAAACATTTCCACTCAGCCATGTCAGGCAGTGAGTATAAATATTCAGTTCTATTGCGTAACTTGTCAACTTACTGTCACAACTACAAATATATTATTAGTTATATTTTTTGTGACTTAGCTGCCGTAACGACTCAATAAAATATTTATACATTTTTATTGCATAAAAATTCAAATTAGATACACTAGTCGACGGTTAAAGCATCCAACTCACAATTTTGAGTTGCGACTTGATAGGAATTGATGATGACACAACCAACTCGCGTTGTTGGTTCAACCACTGGCAACGATAAAGAGTTTAACTCTCCCCTGGCTGGCTACACGATGCATAGCGTACGACGATGCGTGCGCCTTTCTATGCTTTTGCGGTAGCACACTTTTTACCTTTGTGATGTGGTCGCGGTTAGGCAACGAATAACGCCCAACCAGTTTACAAAGGTAAAAAGTGATTTTTTTCTCCTTTTATTGAATTTTTAATTATGTACAGCGTTTCGATTATTGGTGCCAGTGGTTACACAGGGGCACAACTTGTTCAGTTGGTTATTCAACACCCAAAACTAGTATTGGCGGGCACGTATGTGTCTGAGAATAGTAGCGACGCGGGTAAGAACATTGCAGAGCTTCACGGTAACTTGGCTCACGTAAACTCTACACTTACGCCTATTTCGGATGCGGCATTAAAAGAAATAGCTGACGGTGTCGATTTTATCTTTCTTGCCACACCGCACGAGGCGAGCCACGACTGGATGCCTGTCCTATCTTCGGGCAAAGCCAAAGTGCTCGATTTGTCGGGTGCATTCAGGCTAAAAGACACGAATGTCTTCGAACAGTTCTACGGCTTTCCGCATATGCAAGAGCAAAGCTTGGCTCAAGCTGTTTACGGCCTTGCCGAGTGGCATGAAGCGCAAATTGCCTCTGCCGACGTTATCGCTGTGCCGGGGTGCTACCCCACTGCGAGCCTTAGTGCGCTTAAACCTCTTGCACATAACAATTTACTGGATGAAAGCGTACGCCCTGTAATTAACGCTGTTTCAGGCGTATCGGGTGCAGGAAGGAAAGCCAGCCTAACCACCAGCTTTTTTGAAGTTAGCCTGCAGGCATACGGCGTGCTAGGCCATCGTCACACCCCAGAAATTGAAGCTTACTTGGGCACCCCTGTTATCTTTACGCCGCACTTGGGTAATTTTAAACGGGGGATCTTGGCGACCGTGACCGTTAAGGTTAAAGCTGGTACCACCAGCGCACAACTTGAACAAGCGTACACTGACGCCTATGCTGATAAACCCATTGTGCGTTTGCGCAAGAGTTTTCCAAAAATTGATGACGTTGCTCATACCCCATTTGTTGATCTGCATTGGAAGTTAGATGAAGCATCTGGATACGCAGTGATTACCGCTGCAATCGACAACGTAATGAAAGGTGCTGCCTCTCAGGCAATACAATGCCTTAACATAATGACGAAACAACCAGTAGAGACAGGGTTAGTACTATGAGTGTTTCACCAATTGTAATTAAAGTTGGCGGTGCATTACTTGACGATACCGCCGCAATGACGCGTTTATTTCTAAGCGTAAAAGACGTGCAGGCCACACGCCCCGTCGTAGTGGTTCACGGAGGCGGACCATTAGTGGAGACGCTTATGGCGAGTCTTGGTCTTCAAAGCACAAAAATTGATGGCCTTCGGGTTACGCCCGATGAACATATGCCTTATATCTGCGGAGCCCTCGCAGGCTCTGCCAACAAGCAACTATGCGCAGCGGCTTTGGCTTCAGGCTTAACCCCTGTTGGTTTGTCGTTGTTAGACGGCAATATGGTGGTGTGTGAGCCTCTAGCTGACCAGTATGGCGCCGTGGGCGTACCGTCAACAGCAGATGCATCATTTCTAAAAAGCGTATTAGCCCAGTCAACACTACCGGTTATCAGTTCTATTGGTTCAAGCCCACAAGGCAGATTACTAAATGTAAACGCCGACCAAGCCGCAACGGTTATTGCCGAGCTTCTTAACGCTGAACTTTTACTTCTTTCCAATGTTGACGGTGTGCTAGACGGTGATAAATTGCTAATTAGCGAACTTAACGCAGCAAGCATATCGAAGTACGCAGATGAAGGCGTTATCACCGACGGGATGAAAGTAAAAGTGGATGCGGCACTCGCGTCAGCGGAAAATTTAGGCCGCGCGGTTTACATCGCGAGTTGGGCCGCCGACATCAACGACATTTTAAATAAAAAAACGGGCACGCAAATACTGCCCTCAGCCCTGACAAATACACCGTCAAAAAACGCTGATTTACCCCACACCGACTTTACAAAAGGCAATGCCGGAGAAGTACAATGAAACAGGACCTACTAACCTTTGCAGACTGGACACCCGACGCAATGAAAAATTTGCTGCAATTGGCTGTAGAAATTAAACAAGCCCCAGCAAGTTACAGCAACGTGCTAGCAGGGAAGTCAATTGTTGCCCTGTTTGAAAAGCCGTCTTTGCGAACCCGCGTTAGCTTCGATATTGGTATCAACAAGCTTGGCGGCCACATGGTGTATTTAGATGTGCAGTCAGGCAAATTAGCCGGCCGTGAAGACGCAGTAGACACCGCCGCTAATCTTGCGTGCTGGGCTGACGCCATTGTTGCTCGCGTGTTTTCTCACGATACGCTAGAAACCTTTTCTAAGGCGGCAAACGTGCCGGTTATCAATGCGCTGTGCGATAAATACCACCCGTGCCAAGGCCTTGCCGACTACCTCACAATGTTTGAACGCTTCGGCAAAACCGAAGGTCTTACTATGGCCTATGTAGGCGACGGCAACAATGTAACCCATTCTCTGTTAATTGTTGGGGCGCTTCTGGGTTGCAACCAAGTTGTAGTCACGCCAGAGGGGCACGAAGCGGCACCTGAAATTGTGGCGCAAGCCAAAGCGATTGCCGAGAAAACGGGTGTATCGATTGTTGAAAGCACGGACCTTAGTGCTGCTAACGGCGCAGACGTTATCTATGCAGATACATGGCTTTCAATGGGTGACGAGACGCCACTTGAAGTGATCAAAGAAAAGTTCATGCCTTATCAGGTGAACGAAGCGTTGATGGAAGCAACCGGTGCTAGCTACGTGATGCACTGCCAACCTGCCCATCGCGATTTAGAAATTACGGGCTCGTTGATTGATAGCGATAAATCGCTATTAATGCAGCAAGCCGAAAATAGAATGCATGGCCAAAACGCCATTCTTACTCAATTACTTAACGCTTAATAAGACGCCTAAAAAGACGCTTAGAAGGATTATTTAGATGCAAAACGTAAAAAAAATCGTGCTGGCCTATTCAGGCGGGCTTGATACATCAGCCATCATTCCATGGCTTAAAGAAAACTATGGCTGTGAAGTTGTCGCGTTTGCGGCCGACGTGGGTCAAGGTGATGAAGAACTAGAAGGGCTTCATGAAAAAGCTATCGCATCTGGCGCAAGCGAATGCCACATTGTTGATTTGAAAGAAGAGTTCGTAAGTGAATATATCTTCCCAACTATTACTACAGGTGCAGTTTACGAAGGTGAATATCTACTGGGTACGTCAATGGCACGCCCCGTTATCGCCAAAGCGCAAGTTGAGATTGCGCGCAAAGTAGGTGCCGACGCACTATGCCACGGCTGTACCGGTAAAGGTAACGATCAGGTGCGCTTTGAAAGTACCTTTGCAGCCCTAGCCCCAGACCTTACGGTAATCGCGCCATGGCGTGAGTGGGACATGGTAAGCCGTGAAGATCTATTGGCTTATCTAGCTGAGCGCAATATTCCAACCACGGCGTCAGCAACAAAAATTTACAGCCGCGATGCAAACGCATGGCATATTTCACACGAAGGCGGCGAGCTTGAAGATCCATGGCAAGAGCCTACCAAGCAAGTGTGGACTATGACCGTTGACCCTGAAGATGCACCAGACACACCTGAGCGCGTAACCCTGTCTTTTGACGAAGGTAAACTGACTCATGTTGATGGTGAGGCACTCTCGCCGTATCAAGCGCTAGTTAAACTTAATACTGTAGCTGCGGCGCATGGTGTTGGACGTATCGACATTGTAGAAAACCGTCTTGTAGGTATGAAGTCTCGTGGCTGTTATGAAACACCAGGAGGCACCGTACTGCTTAAAGCGTATAAAGCCCTGGAAACTATGGTGCTAGATAAAGCTGCGCTTAAATACCGTGAGCAGATTGGTCTTGAGTTCTCACACGTGATGTACGACGGTCGTTGGTTCACCGCACTTAACGATGCGCTATTAGCTGGTGCAGCTTCCTTTGCGAAAAAAGTAACAGGCGATATCGTGGTTAAGCTTTACAAAGGCCAAGCTACGGTAACCCAGCGTCAATCGCCAAATAGCCTTTACTCTGAAGACTTTGCCACCTTTGGTGCTGACGACGTTTACGACCAGAAGCACGCTGAAGGCTTTATCCGCCTGTTCAGCCTTTCAAGTCGTATCGAAGCACTGAAAAAACAAGGTGAACAGTAAGCTTTACCTACAAAAGTAAAGCTTAAGTCAGAACAGCATTTAAGGAGCATCACATGGCGTTGTGGGGTGGCCGGTTTGAATCCGGTGCAAGTAGTATGTTTAAACAGGTTAACGACTCGCTGCCGTTTGACCAAGTTATGGCAAGCCAAGATATTCAAGGCTCTATCAGTTGGTCGCGTGCGCTGCAAAAAGCAGGCGTATTGACCGTTGATGAACAAGCCCAGCTTGAGTCTGCATTGAGCGAGTTAAAAGCGAAAGCTGATGCAGGTGAACTAGACTTTAACGCATCTAGCGAAGAAGACATTCACAGCTTTGTTGAAGCTGCGCTTATAGAGAAGCTTGGTGACATTGGTCGTAAGCTTCATACCGGGCGTAGCCGAAACGATCAGGTTGCCACCGACTTTCGCTTGTGGGTACGTGAACATATTGCCTCACTTCGCGCGGATGTTTTAGGTGTAATAAAGTCGCTTCTTAATGCCGCTAGCCGTCATCAAGAAGCGATCATCCCAGGTTACACTCACTTACAACGTGCACAGCCTATTCACTTTGCACACTGGTGCTTGGCTTACGTTGAAATGCTAAAGCGTGACTTAAGCCGTTTAGACGACTTGAAAGTACGCATGAATCAGTGCCCTTTAGGCTCTGGCGCATTGGCAGGCACTACTTTCCCTGTAGACCGTCATGCCATTGCTGAAGAACTGGGCTTTGATTCTCCATGCCTAAACAGCCTTGATGCTGTATCGGACAGAGACTTTGTGCTAGAGCTTTTATTTGTAGCCAGCACTAGCATGATGCACTTGTCACGTCTTGCCGAAGACATGATTTTCTATAACTCTGGCGAAGCAGGATTCTTACAGCTTGGCGATAGTGTAACCTCTGGTTCATCGCTTATGCCGCAGAAGAAAAACCCAGATGCACTAGAGTTAATGCGCGGCAAATGTGGCCGTGTATTCGGTTCTTTGCAGGCACTATTGGTTACCATGAAAGGCCTTCCTCTTGCGTACAACAAAGACATGCAAGAAGACAAAGAAGGCGCTATCGACACCGTGAATCAGTGGCATATTTGTTTATGTATTGCCAGTGAAGTGCTTGATTCACTAAAGTTAAACGAAGAGCGCTGTCGCGTTGCGGCAACCCAAGGCTTCTCTAACGCCACGGAACTTGCCGATTATCTGGTAGGTAAAGGTGTACCGTTTAGAACAGGCCACGATATTGCAGGACGCGTTGTGCTTCAGGCCATCGACAAAGGCTGCGCCATTGAAGATTTACCACTAAGCGACATGCAGGCTATTTGCGATAAAATTGAAGACGACGTATACCCGGTACTACAGCTAGAGTACGGCGTGAATCAACGCAATATTTTGGGCGGCACCAGCAAAGAAACCGTGACGAAAGCACTGTATCAAGAGCTGGAAGACTTGGATAAGCAAGGGTAGCGACAAGGAACTGCTTAGATGGTATTAGCGCATCATGACGGCATAAAACTGTTTCGCAGTTCACTGCCCTATATTAATGCTCACCAGGGAAAGACCTTCGTTTTGATGTTCGGTGGCGAAGCCATCGAACATCCTAATTTCCCTAATATTATTCACGACATTGCCCTACTTAACAGCTTAGGCGTGCGCGTGGTCGTAGTGCACGGTGCCCGCCCACAGATTGATCAGCGCGTTGCCCTTCGCAACATCGAAGGTCGCTTTGACAGCGGTGTACGCATTACCGACAAACAAACCCTTGAGTGCGTTAAAGATGCCGCCGGCTCGGTACGCTCTCAGGTAGAAGCCTTATTGACTATGGGGCTTCCAAACTCGCCTATGCATGGCTCGCAAATACGCGTGTGCTCTGGCAACTTAGTCGTTGCCAAGCCAATGGGCGTGCGGGGCGGCGTTGATTTTGAAAACACCGGTTTAGTGCGCCGTATTGATACCACCGGCATTAACGATCACTTAAACGATGGCTCAATTGTGCTGCTATCGCCTATGGGCTATTCATCAACGGGAGAAGTGTTTAACTTGTCTCACGAAGATGTGGCCACGCAGGCGGCGATTGCCCTTAAAGCTGACAAACTGATCGTATTTTCGAATTTTGATGGTGTATACAACCGCGAAGGTCGTTTACTTCGCACCATTGAACGCCCTCAATTAGAACAGCTTATCATGGCAGGCGACATTACCACTGAAGATACGGTGTTGAGCGCCCTCACCACCAGCGTTGCTGCAGGTGTTCCCCGTGCCCACTGCATCAGCTTTGAAAAGGATGGCGCATTGCTACAAGAACTGTTTACTCGTGACGGTACAGGCTCGCTAGTAATGGAACATCATTACGAACAGCTGCGTGCAGCGACCATCGAAGATGTGGGCGGTATCTTAAAGCTGATAAAACCGCTAGAAGAAAGCGGCGTATTGGTAAAGCGTTCTCGTGAGCGTTTAGAGAACGAAATTAACCAGTTTATAGTGATAGTGCGCGACGGCATGATCATCGCCTGTGCAGCCTTGTATTTATACCCCGAAGACGGTTGTGCCGAACTAGCCTGTGTGGCGACCCACCAAGACTATCGCGGCAAAAACCGTGGCGAACGGATTTTAGATGAAGTGCGCACCCGTGCTAAAGAAGCCGGTATTAACAGTATTTTTGTACTGACCACAGTTACCGCACACTGGTTTTTGGAGCAAGGGTTTGAACCTGCTGACATAAGTGCGCTACCTGCCGTAAAGAAAGAGCTATATAACTTCCAGCGTAATTCTAAAGTATTCACTTTATCGGTATAAGGCCCTGCGCACTAAGCTCAATCAATTAAGACGTTTCCTTATTGTTAATTAGTAAGGAAACTTCCCTCTCCTTTTTATATCATATTGAATATATTAGTGTTATGACTATGTTTATTGCTACCACTCACATTAGCAAAGGGTTATATTAACCATTCACTCCGGTGAATTATTTGCAACACTCTAGTATTGAACTTATTTAAACGTCAGCGGTTTACTAGTGATTTCTCGAACAATAAGAATTTTAAAACACTATCTTTTAGTTGATGAAGATAACCTAAGAACCACCGATGCTGACGTGTGGCGCCTCAGTGTGCTGCGCACTATTCTGCTCATTGGCGTTGTCCTTACCTCGGCCATCGTGGCGCACTCTTCATATACTGCGTATGTACAGGAACTTTATTATGTTATGTACTTAACGCTGGGCTTCACTGCCTTTCTCTTCGCCACACTTTCGATAGGCTTGAAGCATATAAAGATCGCTTCTGCTTGCTTAGTCTTAGCGGTAGTTGGAGCCTCACTATGCATACTCTTCTTCACAATAGATTTAGAATCAGCGCGTTATGGCTTACTTTTGCTGTTTACGCTGCCTATTATTGTTCGAGTTTTGTATGGGGTGAAAGCATCCATTGCGACCATGCTATTCAATCTCATTCCGTATTATTTACTGCTGAACAATACGCAAGTATCTCCTTTGTTCGGCATTGATATTACATTGCCGGATACCCACACGTATTTAGCATCGTTAATTTTCCTGTTTTTCAATTTCTGCATTCCAATGGCTGTACTGCGGGTCATGTCGTCATTAGAAAAACAGTCTGAGCACAATTTATTACAAAGCAAAAAGCTTAATAAACTTGTTAGCCGTTATCAGGAAATTTTTAACAATGGTGGTACACCGTCTTTCTTTTGTGACGAACAAGGACGCATAATTCAGGCTAACAAGGCTGCAAGAGCGCTAGTCAAAAAGTACCGCCCAGAGAGTGAATATATTCAAGATCTCTTCTCTTTATCTCACCCCATTACAAAGGGCGTAAACCAACACGCTTCCATTTTTAACGCACCCGAACGAGAATTTAAGCTTCAACCTGCTAGCCTTGAGCATCACAAAAAACAACTTATCCACTGCCATGATATATCCGCCAATAAGAAAAGCTTGATGGAGTTTGATGCATTCAAGAAGCAGCAGTATGAGAAGCACTATTTTAATGAACTAACGGGACTGAAAAACCATCACTTTTGGAAAATAGCGGAGTCGAGCGAGAGTATTTTAAATCGACATATTGTCCTGCTGAAACTGGCTAACCTCAGAGAAGTAAACCTGCAATACGGTTACAGTCAAGGTGACCAGCTGCTTTTAAGCGTAGCGTCACTTTTAAAAAGCGAATTTACAAATGATGTCTCGGTATACCAATTCCCTGGCGCTAAATTCTTATTTATCGTAAACGGCAAACATCTTTCAACACAAAGTATAGAACATTATCTTGAGCGTCGATTGCCCACCAGCATGGTTATCAACTCAGCGCGAGGCACTGTAGAACATATGCTGAAATGGCGAGCGGGGCATTATCATGCCAGTCGTGAAATTAGTTTAGATGCGGCCGCCGAGTGCTGCGCAATAGCGCTAAGCCAAAGCGATGAATTCGCGCCGTACATCTCATTTAGTATCAATACAGTGAAGACTATTCGAGAAAATACGCAACAAAAAGATAAGGTAAAGGCCCTTCTTGATAATGGGTGTCTTGCTTTGTATTTGCAGCCTCAGGTGTCGCTCCATGGCGTTACGGTGGGCTACGAAGTGCTGGCAAGATTGAAAGAGCCAAAGTCTGGTACTGTTCTTCAACCATTTCAGTTTCTGCCTTTGGTGGAAGAAAACAAATGGGAAGTACTGTTCACACAAAAAATTATCGATGGCACCTTGGCACTTTTAGACAAGTGGCCTAGCAACCTACCCAAGGTCCCCCTAGCGATTAACTTATCGGGGCCAGAACTACTTAGCGACCTCTTTTATGAAAAGCTATTACGTCGCTTCTCAGAGAGCCCTGAGCTCGGAGAACGCCTTAAATTAGAGCTAACAGAGACGTCTGTATTAGCCAGCCATTACGAGACTAAGCGACGCCTAACGTCGTTAGCCAATGTAGGAGCAACCATTATTATTGACGACTTCGGCACTGGTCACGCATCACTTTCCCAACTTATTGATATGTCTGCTAGCGTTATAAAGGTAGATAGAGAGTTTGTAGAAAGAGTAGAAACGTCTGAACGACATCGCAAGATTGTTAAGATGACTCTAGACCTCGCTAAGAGTCTAGACATGCAGACCATTGCCGAAGGGGTAGAAACACAGGCGCAGCTGCGTGTACTTAAAGACATGGGTTTCAATATTTTCCAAGGTTATTTATTTGGAAAACCGGCTCCTATTGAGCATTGGGTTAAGACGGCAAAAGCACGCGCATAAAAACGTGAAAATCGCGACTTGCGCTCAACATGTGTAATTATCAGAAATTGAAATAGTCATATTATTGCAAATCTTAACAATCGGCGTTTTACTGGTATGACCAGAAGCATAACGAAAACTAAGGTATGCCTTGTGAGCAAGACGATGACAAAGGACATTCAAGTAACCTGTGAAGATAGTACTCATCTAGCAGCTTCACTTTTTACTCCACATTACCCCGCTATAGCTGCAATTATGATTGGCCCTGCAACGGGTATAAAAAGGCAATTCTACAGCGCTTTTGCCGCCTATTTATGTGAACAAGGCTTTGGTGTTATCACCTTCGATAACAGAGGTATTGGCGGTTCGGTAAAAAGCAGCGTTAAACAAAGCGATGCGTCGTTGGTAACATGGGGCGAGCAAGATATGCCAGCGGTGCTAGAGACATTGAAAATTCATTTCCCTAACGTCCCCTACTTTCTTGTTGGTCATAGTGCTGGTGGTCAGCTGCTCGGTTTGATGCATAATGTGCACGACCTCACTGCCTTTTGTAATTTTGGTAGCTCCTCGGGCAGCCTGAGGAACATGCGTAAAAGCTATTTGCTAAATGCCCATTTCTTCATGAATTTCTACATTCCCGTGAGTAATTTACTGTTCGGCCATACTAAGTCTCAGTGGGTCGGCATGGGAGAGCCACTACCTAAAAAAGTGGCCCGCCAGTGGCAAAAATGGTGTAACGGTAAAGGCTACGTAAAAACAGGCTTTGGCAGTGATGTTAACCAGCATCACTACGACACCATTCAGATACCCTCTAAATGGCTGCTCGCCAACGACGACGATATTGCTAATATTCATAACGTTCACGATATGATTAGCGTTTTCCCCAATATGGAAGCAGAAGTTGAGGAGCTAGATCCACAGGCCTATGACGTAAAAGAAATAGGTCACATGAAGTTTTTCTCCCGTAAATGTCAGCATTTATGGTCTAAGGTCACCGATTATTTTAATCAGTATGTGTGAGTCAACGTGTTGTTGCGGCATCGTGTTGTTGCAGCATCGTGACAACGTGGCTCTGCGCGCTATCGATGCTTACTCAAAGAACAGGTAAATATATAATTTGTCGTCTATAGTGTTGTTATAAAAGACCTGTGAACCAGCAGGTTAAATGTAAAACAAGAAATATAACAACGTTACAAAATCGCTTTTCATACCAGTGTTATATTGCCAACATACAAATGATGACTCAATGAAAAAAGATACCCGACAAAAAATCTTAGATGCCGCTTCGGCGCTATTTTTAAAAGGTGGCACTAACGCACTGAGTGTTCGCGCCATTGCTAAAGGCGCCGGTATATCCACGATTGGCATCTATAGCCATTTCAAGGGTAAGCAGGGTATTTTAGATGCGCTCTACATTGAAGGTTTCGAACTAGTAGAACGTGAAATGTTGGCGGCAGATGGCAATACTGCGGCAGAAAAGGTGATTAATGGCTGCGAGCGTATTTTAACGTTTTCAGAAACCCATGCGGCTCATTACCAGTTAATTTTCGCTTCTAATTTGAAAGACTATACCCCTTCAAATGAGGCAATAGCGGCAGGTGAAAAAGCCTTTATCACGCTAACCAAGCTTACCATGGCGTTGATTAAAAAAGACTTGTCTGTTGAAGAAAAGCAAGATGTGGCTATGCAGGTATGGGCACTAAATCATGGTTATATTACGTTGAATCAGCATGAAATCAGCAACCGTATTACCTGGAATAATTGGAAAGAACGTGCGCTTCAAGCCGTTCGCCTGCACGTTTACGCCCTTGTAGCTACTCAATAGCACAATCTTGTTGTGTTATTTTGGATTACGCTTGTCTAGTGCATATTGAACAGCCATCCGTGCAAGACCTGCTCCAATGCCAGACACTACAGCCCAAGTAACGGCTTCTTTAAGGTCTGTGTTTTCGCTTTGTTTATCTTTAGGTGTAGGTTGATCAGTTACCTTTTCCCAAGACTTTTGCAGCGTTTTTCTCGCAAGAATCCCTGCAGACGCTGCGGCGAGTCCGATGCCTACATTCGTAATGAGCTGTTTATTACTCATGATGATCTCCGATAAATTTATTCACCGATACGACGAAAGAAAAATAACAGCTGCCTATTGAACGGCTAACAGCTGTTTTTTCTGACCGTTGTATCGTCTTTGAATAAAGTTCAAATTTGGCTATAGCTTAACTTTTGCCCCTAACCAAATTCATTACTACTGAAATAATCAGTAAGATAACGAAAACACCAAATATAATTTTGGCTATACCCGCTGCAGAGCCGGCAATTCCACCAAATCCTAAAACCGCTGCAATTAATGCGACAACTAAAAATATTAAAGCCCAACGTAACATGATGTATCTCCTTATTTCGTCAGTTAAAGTCATTTAATATCTTTGTAATTGCAAACCATGGGCCCATTTGAAACTTCATATTATCTATCGCAGAGCCCATAAGGCTTACAGGCTGATAACAGATAATGAAAGGAAATGCGTTTTATCGCTGCCGTAACTCTTATTTCAAAATATACAGGCGTTCTTACCTTTAAAATTGTAAATATTTCTCGAATAAAAAGAATCAGAGTAATTTTCATTAATTAACTCTGATTCCCCCCACAATTACTACCTATTTATTACCGCCTTTCTTACCCGTTCGCCATAGTCACTATCAGCTAGATCGTATTGCACAAACATGGCTTCTTGCACGTCCTTCGTTGCTTGGCTTAAGCCGTCAGCAATGTTGTTTGCCAGCTGTTGTTTTTGATCTTCACTCATAATGCGGTAAAGAGCACCGGCCTGTGAGTAGTTATCTTCGTCACGGTTATCGTAAATATCTAACCATGCGTCTTGCTCTAGCGGCATAGGCGGCTCTTGAACCTCTGGTGCTTCTGCCGGCTCACCAACTCGCGCGCGATTGTTTGGATAGAAGTTGGCTCCACTTCCTGCAAGTGCTGGGTTAATTCCCGCAAAGGCTCCATCTCGTTGATAATTGTGCACTGGACAACGAGGCGCGTTTACCGGTATTTGGTTGTAGTTTGCACCAATGCGGTATCTGTGCGCATCTTGATATCCAATTAGTCGCGCTTGAAGCATTCTGTCTGGCGACGCACCAATACCCGGCACCAAATTGCTCGGCGCGAACGCTGCTTGCTCAGTTTCTGCAAAGTAGTTATCAACATTACGGTTTAACTCCAACTGACCTACTTCAATTAATGGAAAGTCGCTGTGCGGCCACACCTTCGTTAGGTCAAACGGATTAATGTGGTAATTACGCGCTTCCTCTTCATTCATAATCTGCACATTCACGGTCCACGATGGAAATTCGCCGTTATCAATGCTTTCGACCAAGTCTTGCTGAGCGCCATAAGCAGGCATCTTTGCCGCTTCTTCGCTAGTTAGCGTTTTAATACCTTGGTTAGTTTTAAAGTGCCATTTCACCCAATAGCGTTCGCCAGCGTTATTCCAGAAACTCAACGTATGAGAGCTATAGCCATTCACATGGCGATATGAAAGTGGAATACCGCGATCAGACATCAAAATTGTCGATTGGTGTAATGACTGAGGGTTGTTCGCCCAAAACTCATACACGGCCTGCGGATCCGGCAAGTTCGTTCGCGGGTTTTTCTTTTGACTGTGAATGAAGTCCGGAAACTTAATGCCATCTCGTAAGAAGAATACCGGAGTATTATTTCCTACCATGTCCCAGTTTCCCTGTTCGGTATAAAACTTCACTGAGAAACCACGAGGATCACGGGCATAGTCACTTGAATCCTGACCACCACCTACAGTAGAAAAGCGCAAAAACACGTCGGTTTTTTGCCCCTCTTTTTGCAGGAAGTCTGCAATAGTGTAGTCAGATAAGCTCTTAGTTAGCGTAAAGGTGCCATATGCTGCACTGCCCCTTGCGTGAACTACACGCTCTGGAATTCGCTCACGGTTAAAGTGCGCAAGCTTCTCAAACAAATAATGGTTGTCGAAAGTCACCGGCCCGCGTGGCCCCGCTGTTCGGCTCTGATTATCATTAGCAACGGGCGCACCATTGCTAGACGTTAGCGTAGTAGGATTTATAGCTGCACCTGAAAATGGACACTTACTCATTGCGAATTCCTTCTGTTTATTTCTCACCGATTTTTAGTCTTACTAAAATTGGGTGTCAATGCGTGATTAAAGAAATGGTGTTAATCACGCTTTTCGTTTAAACAGATAATCGCTGATTCAATAAAGCAATTAAAGTAAACAAAATCGATAGTTCTAATCGTAATTACTGAATCATTGTCCAAAATTAGTTTTATGCTTAGAATGCATTGATGTGGTGTTATCGAGACAGCAAATACGCGAGGCTTTTTAGAGTCACTGTATTTAATGTCAGGTAAGTGTTAAGCGGCGTCTCTCCTGTTATTAAGCCAGCACAAGGACGCTTTAAGGCCGCAGCACATTTATCTCTCTGCGTATTACTTTTTTGCAATAAAAGTCTAGCTTTGACCTTTGTCCGTAACTAAAGAGACAAAAGTTTGTCTAATGCTAAGGGCTTGAGACATGACAAAACCACTCATCTTCATTACTGGTTTTTTAATGCTGTGCTTGATTACTTTTGCGTCTTGGAAAACCTTTGAAACATTAAGCCATTTCAATGATAAAAATAACGAGCTTTCTTTTATGGGCAGCTCAGGATGGCAGTGGCACAACAAATCACAGGGGCTTCAAATAAAATGAGTCGATGGCTATTTGCCTGCGCTGAGAAAAGTATCTAAGAGCAAAGAATATGCATCGCTCATTACCATTACAGAAAACGGCAGCTATCGCGGCTTTGTGTTTTTCGACCAAGATTGTGAAGTAGGCGCTATAGTCTCTGAAAGAGTAACATACAACGATACCGAACCATCACAAATTGAAGTGTTGCACTGCCTTCATGGCAAGCTGGTGTATATGAAAAGCTGGTCTGCAGTGCCTAACAAACGCTGGCGAGGCCGCGTGGGCAACTTTGAATTCAATGAGCCCCTGAATGAGTGGGATTTCACTCCACTTCAACAAGCCTACTTAAAGATTGTGGCAGAGCTCATCTGAAAATTGGGGTCAGAGTACTTTTTTAAGCTACCGGGCCAGAGTAGGTTCTGACCCCGTTTTATGTTGATGCCTTTCGTTAGCCATTCTGATGCTAAAAAGGCGATTAACCAAAGTAATGTACTCTGACCCCAAATTAAATGTACTCTGACCCCATTATTTAGGCTTTGGTGAGTGCGTCGTCGATATCTTTTGCGCTGTGGCGGTTTTCTAACTGACCATCGTCACCCCAGGTCTTATTGACAATACGGCCACGTTTAACGCCTTCTCGCTGCTCTAGTTGCTTAGCCCAGCGGACTAAATTGGTGTACTCGTGCACTTGAAGGAAAGTGGCTGCATCGTACAGATTTCCGAGCACTAAATTACCGTACCACGGCCATATAGCCATGTCAGCGATACTGTACTCGCTACCTGCCATGAACTCATTGTTTGCTAAGTGCTTGTCTAGCACATCTAACTGACGCTTAGTTTCCATGGTAAAGCGGTTGATAGGATATTCCATTGGATATGGCGCATAGCTGTAGAAGTGCCCGAAACCACCGCCTAAGTAAGGCGCTGACCCCACCTGCCAGAACAGCCAGTTGAAACATTCCGCCTTTGCATGGGCGTCTTGCGGAATGAACTTACCGAATTTTTCCGCCAAGTAAACTAAGATTGACCCAGACTCGAATAGCTTGGTTTCTGGTGACGTTGTCGTGTCGACCATAGCAGGAATTTTACTATTCGGATTGACGTCAACAAACCCAGAAGAAAACTGATCGCCCTCACCAATGTTAATCAGCCAAGCGTCGTATTCTGCTTCGCTCACGCCAGCTGCCAACAACTCTTCAAGCATGATGGTAACTTTCTGGCCATTAGGCGTAGCTAACGAGTATAGCTGCAAACCATGTTCACCATTAGGACGAGCCTTCTCATGGGTAGCGCCGGACACAGGACGATTGATGCTGGCCCACTTGTTGCCATCATCCTCAGCCTGAGTCCAAACTTCTGGTGGTGTGTAGTTACTTTCTGTCGACATAGCAATTCCTTTAAATGACTTTATCGTTAAGGTTAGTGCAATACATAGCTACTAAGAACAGCTTTTAAAGACTTATAGCTCAACGGTGTCGACTAATAAACGGCGATATACGTTTATTGACATAAAAAAGCCGCGCTTTAGCTTTATCCAGAGCGCGGCTTTATAAATAAAAGGCGAGCAGTCCGTTGCCCGCAAACTGGTACTATCGATAGTTGCCATAAGCTTTTGCCAGCGATAACCGTGGCAGAATCGATAGTGTGTAAGAAGGATTAGCCGCGAATTACTTAACCTCGTAGTAGGCATCAATTAAGTCGGACTCATCCAGATAAGCAAACATTTCACTTTGCTCATCTACTGGGCTTTCTGAAACTGTACTAGCAGCCGTTTTAGCAGCCTTTTCATCTTGTGCTGCAACATCAACATTAGGTGCGTCGCAAGCTGAGAGTGTTGCAAGAGCGGCCATAACTAATGACGTAGAGAATGAGCGCCTAATAATTCGCGCGTAGAAAGGACTTACCTTGTTTTTTAACGTGGTCATCAATAACACCCCTTGCTCCTTGTTGTAACTATAAAGAGGTGTATCAATCATTGTGCCAACAAAAAATAAACTATTAATAACAGTAGGTTAGGAGCTTATTAACGAGAATACATATGAGCAACACATAGGAAATGTTGCGCATAGGCAACACCATATTACATTTGGTTGGAGTTCGGCCGCGAAATGGATGAAGTTCGAGCAGTGAGACGGTGGCTTACTTCAGCTTTTGAGTTGTAAGTCATGGTGAAAGCGTTGTTCACAAGTACAAAAAAAGCAGGCTAAGCCTGCTTCAGACTGTTGAAAAAGCCCTAGACGAAAGTCTGGGGCTTTGATCTAATAGGCATAGTGAAATTCGGAGTGTTC
>NZ_JANHZQ010000051.1:0-27040 GCF_041414725.1 Alteromonas sp. DY56-G5
GCTTCTCTTTACTGGTTTGAATAACGTTGCACATAATCGCGCTAGTACAAATTGGAGGGAATTTGGCAGGCTGAATTGGTATAAAGCGTGGCATTGAAGGGATAAACCCTACTTTCTATTGTATTTGTAGATATTTCCAGCATCCATTATTTAAAGAGGTTGCGAGTTTTTTTGCATCTTTCTTCAACTGGAAACATTGCGCATGACTGTTTTGTAAAACGGACAGCGCTTGGTCGCTGTCTTTAACGAAAAATTGTGATGAAGAAAGGGTTCGCTCGGTAGTTACGATCACATTTGTCCACTCAATTCCCTGTACTTCAATCAGTGAGCCAGTGTCAGTATAAAACTTAGGAGGGTTATCTTTGTTTATAATAAACCACATTGTTGGTTATTTCCCATTAGGTTAGTTTCATATTTCTTTTTTCTAAGTCAGCTTTTTGCTTCGCTCTAACAGCAGTTGCTAAAAAATAGTCCCAATCCAGCTCATCAGGTATAGATAACTGATGTTTTAAATCCGCAAGATTTTGATCCAACGAACAATCGCTACTTGGTTCAGGAATGCTTTCTTCGGTAGAAATGTTTATGTCGTTCATCAGCTTCCTATGAAAACGGTTCAGGTTTTCGTGAAAATACCATGGGGAAATCAAACCTATGCAATCAGTGTCAAAGTTTTGAGTACACAAGCTCTGTTTTTTAACTTCTACGGGATTTAAAGGTGCTCATAGTTTTCAGATGCGCATCACTTTTGTATTTCAGGCTTCAAATTTAAATTCTGCGCTATTCTTATCAATGCTCTGAGCATAAAGCATTGCCTCTCGTTTCAACTCGGAAAACGCAGCCTTCGCCAAGTTTAGTTTAGTTGCATCCATCTTTGTTTCATCGAAAACACGTTTATATTTTTCAAAGAATTCATTCTTATTTTTTACGTTGGTGGCTTTTGTTATCATCTTCCAGAATCGCTCATCCATGAATTCATCTTGTCCCCAGAAGAAGTACTGTTCTGCTATAACGTAAATTTCTTCAATGCTGTAGATACCTTTATCACTTGATGCATCTATCATAACTGCGATCCACTCAGTACCAGAAGCTTCACCAATCCGTTTTTTTAAAGCTTCAAAATCTTCATTTTCCATAGTATTTCTGCATTATTTTAATAAAGGTGGCGCCATTTTATAACAGCCAGTAAGTAGCATCGTTTGTTTATTTGACTATTTAATTTTTCAATCTCACAATTTTAATTAATGGGATGATCTTTCGCTATCTTCCCATCACGACTTGTCGAATGGAATGTTGATGAGCGTTCTTGCTTAAGCATCTCGCTTGAAGAGCAATGACCAAGGCAAGCAACGATAATGCTAACGGCAAATACTCCACTAAAAATTCCATTACTTTTTCCTACATTGAAAATTCAGAGAATAGACTCTACGGTGCTGTATACAGCTGTGTATTGAAACGCTGGCTGTCCAGATTCTGCGTCAATTATTGACTCCCTAATAACTTGTAGTGCTTTCTCGGTAACTCGTTGAGAAGCCAAGTTTTCCTTGCTGACCACAGAATCTATGACTAAATGGGGTATTCCGCCTTTATAAGCTTGCGATAAGAGGTCATTTACGGCTTCTTTAACTATTGCTGTCCCATATCCTCGATTTCGATATTGCTCTGGAACTGCATAGCCGATAGAGATACATGGATGGCCGTCATGGAACCCATTCTTTACGCAGGAGCAAAAAGCTTTAACTGTGCGTTTGTCATCAGTCATACGCGCATATGTAAATCGCATAACACCAGGCGCAGCCTCATCAACATGACTATACAAATTTGAATAACCTGGTACTTTTGCTAAAGAAATCATCCCTTTCAAAATACATTCTTGAAAGGAAACTAGGCTATCATGTGGGTTTACCATTTCAGAAGGCATCTTGTTCCCTATTGGTTACTTATCTCTAATAGTCGAAGGTAAACACGTTTAGCGCGGCCATACTGTCTATAAAGCTGAGGATAATGATGTAACCAAACAATATCATTTGGGTTGCAACCACCTTCAGCATTAATAGTTTTGATTGAGATTGCTGCGGCCTGTTTATCATGTTCTTTGTCTAGTTCGGCTAGATTAGTCATCGTATTTCCTATTTCTTTAATTTCGATGTTGAACCCTTTGTAGCAATCTCTTTTTGTTGCTTTTCAAGAGTAGAAAGCAGATCGGATTTTCCTCTGACTGAGCCAGTATTTTTATCGTAATTGGGATAACCGAATGACTTAATGGCGTGTTCAAACTCACTTTTATCCAACTTTATTTGTTTACTCATAAATGTTCCCTTTTGTCAGTTTTGAGTTCTTCAACCAGTCTTTTGACGGCTGTTGGATCTGTTTTCTTGCCATTACTAGCACTTATACTTGCCAATTCCTCATAAAACTTTTTGTTGTTTTTGACTGCTGGCTCGAACGGAATTGCCTGACCTTTTGCTTTCGATTTATGTTCTTTCATGCTACCAGTTTCAATTTTATAAATTGTTCAATTTAATTAGTAATTCACTGCGCTTAATTGGCGTGTGATACCATCTAAAAACAATACGTTTATTCAATACTAGTGTGATATCCACGACTGGTTGCTCACAGAAAAATCGCAACCTGACTACTCGATCTCGTTCTAAATTAGCTTTTTCTTCGCCGATGATATGCTCAAGTTCCCTGAATAGGGCTTCAAAAGAGATAGTTAAGCACCGTGACCTAATAGAGATAGCTTCATAGTCACCCCATGCATTAGCCACCCAATCAGGCTTGCTAATACTGTGTCTCGACATAAGATGCTCTTCACTAACTGATAAACGCGCTTGGTTATGTTCATACTGAACTTCATAACCAGACTCATTTATATCTAACACTTCAGCGTCAAATGCTGCTAATTGCCGCAGCCAAGCTCTTTGACTTGGACATAAATATGTCACTCTGACTTTATCGCCTATTTGGCATGCATTAGACACTCGACGATATTTCCCATTAACCTTTATTTTTTGCCGGAAGTCCGTTCACAGCATCAATATCTCTCTGCTCGCCTTTTGAAGCTATTCGAGATATTTGCCGCTCTGACTTACCCCAGCGCTTAGCGATTTCTTCAAACTTCCAGCCCTTTTTATTGGCTATTAACTGAAAGTCTGTAACCCTTTTACCTGTCATATATGTTTAGTATGCTTAATCATATTTGCCTGTCAAATATGTCTGGTTAGAATGTAACAGGTCATGATAGGAAACTCAATTTCCCATCAGGATGGTCAAAAAGCTATCATCGCGTTGGAAGCCTTATTTAAAGCTGTAATAGGAAACGATTTAAAACGATTTAATTGGTTAACGTTCTTATCCTTTTCTACAGTCAGTGAGGCGTTACTAAAGGATGCCTTTCTTATTACCCTAAATCTTGTTTAAGTCGGATATTTTATAGAATTAATACTCGTGAAGAACCATAGTTAAATTTTTACCCCATATCGAGAAGGTAATTAATGATTTCTAAAAAACGAAAAGCTGCAATATTTTACTCTGCTGCCGCTATTATCAGTGGAGTGACTTTTGCTTTTCACGAAGATATATCATCCAAACTAGATGTTCTTTATACCCCTAATGCTCCTATGGCTGTAGCAAATGATTTTTGGCTTACCGTATTGGAGAAAGACGAAGCAAGGGCTCACGACTTTCTGCTTAAACCTGAAAAGGGTGAGTTAATCCCAGGCTACAATAAACTGGATAGAGCAAACCTCAGTAAGATTCACCAAGACAATAATGTCTATTTTATTGAAACCTCCGTTCGTCTCCTACGAAACAATCGGCAATTTAATATCCCAATGTATACAATTGTTGCTAGTGAGAATGGTGAATTTAAAGTTGATTTAAACGCTTCATTAGCCTCAGTATCAGATGCGGCACTAAAGCAGTCAATAGACTATTACATTTCTTCTTTAGAAGGTGCACAGTCAGTTTTTGTGGATAAAAGCAACATGGGGAGTGACCAGAAAGCTGAATTACTTAAATTAAACTTCAAGATGATTGACGAGATGACATGCGACATGAAGATGAAACTTAAACAAGAAATTAGCCCTGATGGTGACGTTCCGCTCAAATGCTAGCTTCACAAGCCACTTCCACAGTGGCTTTCAACTCTCTGAACCTCGTATGCCTTAGCTAATACATTTCAATCTTCTTTTGGTCTCCTCACAGATGCCAATTAAGCGCGTTAATAGATAAGTATTGATATGAGGCTAATTTTCACTAACCATTTTTCGCGGGTATAGCCCTAAGATAAAGTGACCGCCAAACTCCTCAACTCTGTTAAATCTTACCAAACCTGTCAGGTCTGTATCTTCATTTTCAATACCTCCATCCAGCCTCCTTTGTAAGGAGTGGACGAGGTTCTTAGATACAGGCCCATAAAACACACCAAACTCTCCATCCTTTTCTTCTACGGACAAGATTTTTATACCACCAGCCACATAAGAGTTAGAGTCATCACTATTCTTATGAACGTGCACTAAATTTTCTATGTTGGGAAGTAACTCAACTAATTCGGTATATTCTTGGGCATGATTCTCTACTACAACCATCTCATCTACCACCAGGAGATCAAGGATACTTTGATCCTTTTTGATAATTGACGCCTCTACAACTTTAGAAAAGTTCTGTGGATTCCCCAATGTTTCTTTGATATCAAAATACTTGACGCTTAAGTCTTTAGATACATTCCAAATCACTCTTGACGAATAATTTTCCGATTGATGTCCGATCAAAGACACCAAACCAATGATAGCTACTATAGGCAAAATTAAATTAAGCCTCTTCATAGTCTTTTCTATTTCAAACATAATTCGTCCAGCACCTTTTGTATTATCGCTTTTGAACGACAGTAAAAGTCTGCATTACTAGTATTACTCGTGTAGTTAATTCGCTCTACACTCGGATATAGCGAAAACAATTTATTGATATTGGGTGGAGTCTCGTATTCGGACAAGGCTGTTTCAGATTTTTCTATCATAAAGGCTGTTTCCAAATTCCCGTGTTTTACAAGAAAATCAGCTATGACTTTTTCACCTTCAATTTCTATCGAGAACAATGGTTTTTTTAACTTAGCACCCATCTTTTTTTCGAGAATGCATTTAATAGCTATCTTAGCGAAAGTCCTTTCTCTATCGGAGGAAACCACCATGAACCCCTGACCATTAACCACAGGGGCGGCGAAGCACCGGGTAACACCGAATTCATCGTTATTTTCATCTGATACAGGGGAAATAATCATGGCCACCAATATCGGCCCTTTAGATAAGCTGTAAGCGCCCTTTAACTTGGTTAAGGTGATTGTAGAAGGGAGAAATACGTCCCACCCATCTTTAACCTTAATTTGCCACCCATGTTCCTCTTCAAGAATTGTATCGACATGCGCTAAGACCAGCGCCTGTGGCCTGTTTCTCCCGCGCCACAAATGCTGTTTCCGATTTAGGTCTTCCTTGCAGTTCTTCAATTGTCCAAAACCGAAATGGAGGTATTGAAATAAACTTTTCCCACCAATACTAAAACGTCTAGAGGCAGAAATTATTCTATCTCGTTCATCAGCAAAACCGCTCTTTTGCTCAGAAGAGAAGAGACCGCAATTCGCCTCAGAGAATAGAGATGCGACCAACGTATAAAGTTTGTCTTCCTTACCCACTGATTCGGAAACGCCGGTTATTGAAGGACTAACTTTAGAACCACCAGCTTCATTCGCACTTACACTAAACGAATAGGAATTAGCTATCTTAGTTGGGCTTTCGTTACTTTCTGAGCTCTCACTAAAGATTTTGAATAACGGGCAGGACGACTTATGTCTGCCCCGCCCTTTCACGGTAGCTAGAAAGAAAGTATTTGAAGTTATAAACCTCTTAATAGTGACTGGTACTTCGCAACTGCAAACCACCCAATTGCCATACAATGATTTGAGTAAAAGCTGTGTTTCTCCCCCTTTTCCAGTTAAGAGGTTGGTTTTATCTGCTGAGAGTTTCTCTATAGTAAGAGGCTCTTCTTTAATGGCATACTTCTTTACTACTCTCATGCTTCCTCTCATGCGACCGTTGCAACTTTAATAGGCGTATCACTTACCCCTCTTAAATACGCCTCTTTCCACAATGTATGTGGCCAACCAGACAAGAATTCATGATGAAAAAAGTTATCTGTTTCACCCACTTTTAAATCTACTCTATCTTTGACACCCATTGAGAATGCTTTTCTTAGAATAAAAATTCTCAGTTCTTTCTGCAGTGCAGTATCAAATTTTGAAGAGTCCAGTGATGACCAACTTGCATTCTTGCCGCTATCTAGACGGTAGACCGGCGCATGGTAACGAGTCCCAAACGCAGTAAACATTTTTAATTTTTCGCTGACTGAATGACTGTTACAGTTTTCGACTCTTCATCAAAGCAAGTATAAAGAGGGTAATCAGAAGCAAAATGAATAACAGAAGTTGTTACATCCTCTTCCTCGATTATGAAAGGGGCTTCAACGTAGTAGTCCGGTCCATCAAAGTAGAGGGTATTCCAACCGTTTTCCTTAACGATTCGTTCCATATTCTTCTTTAGAGAGCCAGGTCTTATTAATGTCGATGTAGACTCTTGCTTATCTGCTTGACCAATTAAGCTAAATAAGGCCTCATCATTATTCATGACTAAATCGTATTCTTCCTGTGTCAAAGATACGTGAGGGTTCTGACCTTCCATAAAAGCATATTCAGATTTTAATTCGCGAAATTGCGACTCAGACAGTACAACAGCACCTTCACTATCTTTAGCATATTTCTTACCTTTCAACTTCACAGTTTCGTCGGTGGCAGTACATCCTACCGTCATGAGGGCTACGATTAAGGGGGTGGCAATGTGACTGAGGTTTCTTTTCATCTGAGAGGCCTATTAGTATTCCAAGATATTGAGCATTTTGTATTGCTACACCTTATACATTGTTGAAAAAATCCCTTCATTGGTTTTTCCGACTTATCGACTTTTAAATGACTTTTATAAAATCTATCGCCCTAATAATTCTTGTGCCCCTGTCTGCGGTATCATTCGGGCAAACAATAGATGAGCTCGTGAAGAAAGCCGAATCAAGAAAGAAAATTTCTGAGCTGGAAATCAACAAGGCTTTGATAGGGGCTTACTCTAACCACAGAGAAGCTAAAAAAAACAAGGAACAAATTAAAAATTCGGCAGTGAAAATAGAGCCTTCTCGCTGCTTTTGGACTGTCACCCAGACTTCTTTTCATAAGTGGCAATTGCAAGACATCACGAGCGAAAGAAAAGATTTTATCGTTACAGTGGACGTTAACACTCCTGAGCAGGACGAATCTTTATTGCAATTTTTCAAGGAGTGGATTCTGAGAGGCTACTCTCTGGCAAAGTTTGAACAGTCACCGGATGAACCATGCGAAAAGCACATCCGTCTTCTGAAAGTAGATTAACACCTTTAACTTAATAAAATTGAAAGGGTCAAACCGTACTGTGTAAACTTAAAAATTGGTGAAGTTTAAAATTTAGAACGCCATTTCGATCAATTGCTGGGCTTTGTATCCTCCACTCTTCCTCTTTATTACGAGCGTACTCGTAAACAGATAAAAAGCCCCTGTGCACATCAGCGTCGGGTTCATAGCCTTCTAAGGATACTCTAGCATCTTCAAAATGCATAAGTTTAGTAAGAATACTGCAATCTAATTCTTTAAGTGCACTATAAGTTTTAGTCTCATTTAGAAGCTCAAAGTGTGGCGCAAGCTGATTGGCCAGTAATTGTAATTTTCTGCTTTTGAATTCCTCGAAAGTAACTACAGTGCAGTGCCAATCCTTAGCTCTGTACTTATGACCATTGATGGTCTTGTAATATGCGTCAACACTATGCTTTTCACCAATGGAGATCCACAAACTAACTCCAGGTTCTTGACGATGGTGTTTAATCAAAGATGTAGAAGCAGACCAGAGGATTATTTCGCCGTCTGGTTCTTGGGTAGCGCAGGTGGCACATCTAGGCCAAAAGTCCACTAACTCACAGAGCATATCAATTAAACTGCATTCCTCGTTAGGCTGAAGCTTAGCAATATGAGCTTCTACAGCATTTACTTTTCTTCTATTTATAGTGTTCACTTATTTTCCCTTTAATAATTTCCCTCAAGCTAAATTAGTTACATGCTCGGATTAGGTAAATAGATTTCCCGACTTACTTAAAAAACAGCATATTAAATTCAAGATATGGAAATTTTTACCTTTTGGAGGCAAAGAGAACCTAAATAATAAGCTAACTACTCGCGGATACTCTCAATGCGCTAGCTGCTTTGTGTCGGTCGAATATTTTTTCAATATTCCAATTGGATAACTCTATTTCGTACTGTTGAACGCCAGCTTTTTCTAAAAACTTAGCGACCGTTCTGGGCTCTCTAAATGTTTTTATTTCTGTATTACTTGAGTTGGTTACAAAGTTAGTAACAGAACCTTGCTTGAAACGTACTACCAAATCGCCATTTTCATTACCAACGACTTGAAGTTTTACTACTGATGCCTTAACTCTTTTCGATAAAACCTCAATGTTCATTAGCGCTTCCAACAAACCTGAACGTTTGCAAACACAGGAACCCTCCAAGTAGAAATAAATATCGAGAGCCTTCGTACTCAACAATATCCCTAAATGATGTAGAGCGAATAGGGACCTCTACTATTTCCGTACATTTCTTACCACTCAAAAACCATATTGAATTTATCGACTTAGTCAGTCGAGTAGCCTGCATTGCAGTTTGACATTGCACGTTGGCCACGTGTGAATACCACCCATCGTCGAGTAACTTATTAGCAGCCTCACCAATCACTCTCCAGAGTTTTTGTATTTCAAAGCTACTGCCCTTTTCTACAGCCATGCGAAGCGCACGTTTATCAAGGAGTTGGTTATAAGTTTTCACTACAACCTGTTTAGTCTCCTCTAGGTGTTCAGGAATAGGCACGTTGTTAGCTCTACTCATATTTCTGAGTACATCTGATTTAAGGTGGTGCACAGAGAATGTTTTCAAGATTGATGTTCCATTTTCAAATTTAGTTGTATTCTCTTTTGTAACCAGGCTTTTCAAAACTATAAATGTTCAATTAGTCGGGTTTCTAATTCCTATATCCCGCCACTTTGCACACAATCCTTTCATTTGCTTCAAGGACCGGTATGGAATTTTCAGAAGAACAGATTAATTTCATTGTGGCCCCTTTTGACCAGCACATTCTACTAAGTGCTCCTCCAGGTGGTGGTAAATCGAAAGTGACTCAAGCTAGAGTGGCTTATATGTTGAGTAAAGGCATCAACCCTGAAACGATGCTAATCACAATGTTCAGTCGCCCTGCAGCGGAAGAGTTTAGGCGTGACATGCAAGCCTACAATATAGAAAATCAGCCGCGCATTAGGCATTACCACCAGCTTGGTTACCGTCTTTGCCAGTCATTAGAAAAACGCAATTTGATACCTACTAGAAAATTAATTGAAGACGAGAATCAGTGGTTAGGAATTTGTAGAGATAATTTGCGAAAATCAATCATTGAGCATGGTACTTCGGATATAAATGCTTATGACCAGTCTGTTATTGATAACTTTCTCTCGTTCGTAAATTTTTGCAAAAGTGACACACTTCCTGCCGCTGAAATGTTCAGCAGATTAAAGCTCCCCTCCGACCAACAGCCATTTATTTTAGGTTTTGAGTTAGTTGAAAAAGAGCGGAAACGACTAAAAATCAGGACGTTAAGTGACTTGATATATGACGTTGCAGTGGCATTAGAATATGAGGAAAAGATCTATAAATCTATTGCCAATAAACTCGATCATATTGTTATTGATGAGTACCAAGACATAGACCCTGCCTCAATGAAAATCTTTCATGCTATGGCTGGTACAAGAGCAAAATTCAATTGCATTGGTGATGATGACCAAACAATTTTTGAATGGAGGGGTAGTAGCCCTAAAACCATGACTTCTGATTGGGACGCCGTATTCCCCACTTCATCCAAGCTTCACCTAACCAAGACATACAGGTACGGACATGAGCTCGCTTTAGCGGCTTACAACTGTATTTCTAGGAATTCGGAAAGAACAGAAAAAATGTGTCTTTCGCCTTTGGATGCTAATAAAACCGAAATAAATATTGGTTACTACGATGAGCCGGCGCACGGGACGCCCCCATATGCTGATACTAATCAGTCCTCAATGATTGCAGCTATTAAGAGATTTATAGAGAAAGGTAACAGCTACTCAGACATTGCTATTTTACCGCGAATGCACTCTGTAACACCTTTCATCGAAATTGCTCTTATTAAGGCAGGTATCCCTTATTCAATGCACTCCAAGAGTACTTCTATAGCAAATACACCGCTATTTAAATCAATTGCGAGTACTGCCGCGCTGTTTGCTATGGAAGTAAGTCAAAAAGAGAAGTTCTCACTATTTGCTAAATCTTTAACTTTCCCACGACTACCAGTTAAAAGGGAAAAATATAAGGACCTTTTTTCACTAGTGTTTAGTGAGGGAGCAATTGATGATGAATCATTGCTAAATATATTCCCAGGCTCTAAACCTTTCTTTATAAAAAGCATAAATCAGCGCCTCAATAGCCTTAGAAACTCACTATCAAAAGAATCATTTCAAGAGTTCTACGACTCATATATTAACACATTCTTGATGCCACTAGTTTTGTATGAATCAACTAAAGGTAAATCTAATATCCCTAAAGAGTCACCCTCATTGCTAGATGGGTTTATAGAAATTACCAAAGGGGCAACTGATTACCATCAATTCAATAGAGCGCTTAGAGCTATAGGTAGTGAGAGCTCTAACAAACTAGGTAGTATTTCTATTCTGTCACAGCATTCAGCCAAAGGGCTTACTGTAAAAATGGCAATCATACCTGCTTGTTGCGAAACAATTAGCCCTTCAATCATACCTACTAAGGTTACCGATTTAGAGTCTGAAAGGCGCGTTTTCTACGTTGCTGCTACCCGTCCGAGAGAAGAGTTATTGCTTATGCTGCCTCCTGATAGAGAGTTCATAAAACTATCTGAGACTGAAACCAATACTGCACCGGCCTCTCACCAAGAAGATGTAAATTATGTTTCACGATTTGTCTATGAAATGAATATTCCAGGCGCGAAGCGCATATCACACGCCATCCATGAAGGAGCTGGTGGGGATCTCGACAAGTCACCTTCTAAAATAGAATTCAATCAGTACCTATCTCGATTAGGTTCATTCGCAAGAGTAAAATAATGGAAGAAAATCAAAAAACCGAAAAACAGTGGCTTGTTTTAATACAAGGTACAAGTCTCCACTCATACATTAAAACATCAGAGCCAACTTATCTTTGGTCATTTCTCTTTAGCCTAATGACATTTGTAATCGTGATTGTTGGTATTTTGCAGGTAACTGTCGGAGAGCTACTCTCTGAAGACCAAAACCCATTCCCCTACATTTTAAAATTAATAGTGGCTGGCTCTTTATCAATGTCTTTATCTTGCCTTTTCGGTAAGAAGCTTCTTGCTTTCATAACTTGTTTAGCTTCTTCAGCATTTTCCCTTTTCTTATTAGGATATGTTTAATATGGCCAACCAAGCGAAACGTGTCTCTGACTTTCTTCTAAGAGAGTTAAAAATAGATGAAGGCTTCTCTGAATCTAAAAAAACAACGATAAGGACTAGTTCTCAACAAACCTCGTTTATCATCGCTGTGCAGAATGCTATGCACTCAGGTGCATCTTTTAACGATGCTGTATCATTAATTATTGACTGGGCAATGATCGCTTCACAGCCAAGCTCAATGAATACTATCTCTGAAATAAGAATTTTAGATTTATTTGAATATCACTCAGTGCCGGGGGTTCATATAAATAAAGTACTCCAATTGCTAGATATTCACCCTAGGAGTTCAAACGCAATCTGTGACCCAGCTCTCTTTAGCGAATCATTATCATCGAGTGAAGTGGAAAAGATAGTAAAATTCTTTGGAGCGCAGAGTTCTTACATAACTGGAGAGTCCAGATATTATTATCACGTTCCAAGGTTAGAAAGTGCTGAACTCATAACAAGATACTTGTCAGTTCAAACTGACACCTACGAAAACCTTCAACCACATGAAACTCTAACAATATACAAAAATAAAGACTGGCCTAGTATAGGTGTTATCATTTTCCTAGAAAGAGAGCTTCATATTGAGGGTTTTTTCAGAATTACAACGAACCATTGCTTAGGCTATTCTCTAGAAAATTCAGATTCCATTCTGGAGCAAAACAACGACGTTTTGCAGAGTAAATGGATAAGAAACCGAGTCGCATCTATCTCTGGAGATTCCTTTAATAGATTACTAATGGGCGATATGATGGTTCTCCCCTCTTAACAAAAAAAAGCCCGTACTCGACGGGCTTTTCTGATTTATTGAGATAGTAGTTGATGGTAGGAATGCTTAAAACGATTGTATGTTAGATCGTTAAAATCTTCATCAATGATATATTGTTCATCCCACGCCTTAATGAAGGCTGCACTCTCTAAACCGCTTGTCTCTCCAGGTTCAAAATCATACCCTTCTGGCAATCCCTCTTGTGTGTAAATGGATGGGTCTTTAGCCATTACATTTACAATATTGAAAAGCGACATTCTCTCTTCAAAATCTACTGTGTTGAACAAGTATCTAAAAGCCATTCCGTAATGCAGCTCTAAGAATTCGCTGTCCATCCCATATTCATCTTCAGCATCTACGAACATTGGAACATCTACTTCTTCATGCTCAAAACGTTCAGCTACTTCTAATCCGCCAGAATAACGGGCCTGCCCCTCAGAGTACCAAAGTGGCAATGGGTTACCATGTACAGAGTGGGATAGTGACTCTTGCATCATCTGCACTAAGCCCTTTCGAATTAGTTGGTTATATTCATCAGGGATTGAAATGCTAGGAGCTTGAAGCGAAATGCCAGTATAGAATGCCTCGATGTATGAATTATTTGATTCTTCATGTAGACAAACTTTGACTTTCCCTTCGTGAGAAACGTCGTCGGCTGTCCAACCGTAGCCTGCATAATTAGATGCTTCCAAAACAAGCTCTAATCTCTTCTCGTTGTCACCACTAATATACACATCCCAGGCTAATGCTGCTTTTTCATTTTCTGACATATCAGAGTAATTAGATGGTAATGAACTTTGTGCTGATGGTAGATCACCATAGTTCTCGACAAAGTTATCAATGGCAAATTTAGCGATGTTTCTGCGTTGGCTCTTATAATCGGCCCAGTTAGTTCCAAAAATTTGAGGAACTTCTTCAACTTGGTGCTCCACCAAAGCAGCAGCTGTTTTGAAATCGTCAACAGGTAAGTTGGCGCTTCCAAAGACTACAACTTTGTCAGTTTCGAAATAATTAGAGCTATCATTTGAACAAGTGACTGCTAGTTCGCCTAGGTATTCATGCTTTCCTGTTAAGGTGGAGATTTTTGCAAATGAATTTACTTCACCGTCTGTTTTAATTTCACCTTGAGGATTTTCAACAATTACTTGACCTCCTGAGTCAGTTTCTACGTAAGACTCATTTTCGTTTAAGGTATCTGAAGTATCATCTGAACCGCCACCACAAGCGCCTAATGTGAAGCTTAAGGCGATGGCTACTACTGTTCTTTTTTTACTAAACAATTCCATTGTGGAACCTCCAATTATCATTTGTTGATGTTTTTTAAAATTTGAATAATGCCCACCCAATATATTAAATAAAACGAATTGGGCAAATCACAGGGAAACGTCCCAAAAGAAAAACATTTATTAATTATTTCAATGAGATAAAAGCCTCACCTCGTGAGGCTATTTTTGTACTTCAATAAAATTTCTCGTCAAATTAAAGAGAAATGTATCAGGTGGGTAACCAGAGTAAGTGAAAGCATCTATTGCATTTTTACGCCGTAGATACCATACAAAACTGCACTGTTCTCAGCGGTTGTTTTAAAATATGTATCAGTTGAAAAATAACCTGCCCAAAAAGCAGAAACATCTGATATTAAGTGAAATCGTAAATCGGACTTACTTCGGCCGAAATTTAAATATACTTGAAGTGCTCTATCATATTCTTCTTCAGTGAATGTTTTCGTATAAACGTCTCTTTTACCATCGCTTGACCCGACGATAAATACTTCGTCAAATCCTCGCCAAGAAGTAGAAAGACTAACATCACCAGAACCCTGTCCAGACTTATTTTCCCATAAAGTTGTGAATGTTGCAGCCCCACCGGATAATGCAGCCTTATAGGCATTGTTTAATGCTCTTTGAGTAACATATGTTGTAGAAGAGGTTCCTCTATAGTCATTAGTTACCCCGTAGTTCAAAACATTACCTAAACCGACGTCTGATTTGGTAAGCGTAATATCGTTGGTAAGACTTTTACCGTTTATCTTTCTGCTTGTCCTAACAAAGCCAGTACTGTCGATACCATCCAGCTTATCAGCGTCAACGGCTTTTGCATTTTTATCTAACTTGTCATTATTGAGCTTGTTATAGGCTTGTGTAACCGCCTGCTGCGAGGCATATAAACTGCTACTATTTCCTGTATAGCTATTTGTTATCGAAAAATTCATAACTTTGTCTAAACCGATATATGCTTTATCGATTTTTCTACCGTTAACTTTATAATCACCAGAAATATTGACACCACCATCCCTGACCGTCAGTTCGCCGCCCCATAAAACTAACTCATCGGCAGCCGCCCAAAATCTCATGTCGTAATCTTTACTAGAATTTGCGGCAGCGTGAAAATCCAAGATTCGACCGATTTCCATAACTCCATCAGTGCCAGTGAACGCAACTCGACTTTCCGCCGATGACCAACCACCACCATTTAAAGTTGCTACTTGCTTTCCGTCCCAGTAAAGGTTGCCAGAATTGTTCTGTAGGCGTTTACCCGCCAAATATAAATCCCCACCAGTTACTGTCACATCACCATAAACAGTCGCACCATCGCTGGTCGCATCAACTCGCGCATTGCCATTCGAATACAACCGGCCCCATACATTATTGCTATCTGTATGGATTGCTATACCTCTATAACGATTTCCATTGCCTGCAGTAGCTTCCATAAGGATACCAGCTGATGCCTTAATGTTTCGTAGATAAAGGTTATTCGTGTAGTTATCTATGTATGAATGTGAGCCGTTGTGGTACATCCTCATATCTGCAGATGAGCCAAGTCTAACTGAGTAATTGTCTTGCCACTCGGTGTGGCCATTTACAACATCATTTGTATCAGTCCGTAAAAACTGAGTGCTATTTAAACCATCAAACTTGTCAGCATCTAAACCAGAACCCGATCCATCGTTTGCAGCGGTCCAAACATTTGAACCATTAACTGTTAACTGGTCAGCCTCAACTCTTCCTGTTACTTCAACACCATAAGATGTGGTTTTTAATCTTTCACTGCTGTCGTAGGCTAGTCGAACAAATACATTTCCATCAGCAACAACCCTCATTGCCTCTCTTAGAGTCCCCCCGGTATTTTCAGACCTGAAAACCATATCGCCACCATGTGCACGGTTTTCCGTTATTAACTCCCCTGTGTAATTGCTAATATGGGATGTGGAACCGGTATGTAAAATTCTGAGGTCAGCACTATTACCAAACCTTGCTGAGTAGTTATCTTGCCACTCTGTGTTGGCAGCAATATTGTCGTCTTGATCGACTCTTAAAAATTGGGAACTATTAATACCGTCGAGGTTATCTGCGCTCAACCCAGAACCGGAACCATCATTTGCAGCAGTCCAAACGTTTGAACCGTTAACTGTCAACTGGTCAGCTTCTAAGCGCCCAAAAACCTCGGCACCGTATGATCTCGTCTCAAGCTTATTAACCCCGTCAAAAAGAATTCTCGTAGCAACATTAGGCCCCGTAACAATTCGAATGGCTTCTCGCAACGTACCACCATTATTTTCAGCTCTAAATACAACATCGCCGCCAGGAGAATAGTTCTCTAGAACCAAATTGCCTGTGTTATTTCTAATATAAGAAGTGCTACTGCCGTCATGACCTAACCGCATGTCACCAGAATTACCAAATCTTACTTCATGGCCGTCCTGCCATTGACTTGTTGCATTTACTGAATCAAAAGTATCTACACGAAGAAATTGTGTGCTATCAATCCCGTCAATGTTGTCAGCGCTCAATCCCGAGCCAGAACCATCGCTAGCTGCCGTCCAAACATTTGAACCATTAACCGTTATTTGATCAGCCTCTAATCGGCCAAAAACTTCAGCACCGTAGCTACGAGTTCTTAATTTGTTGTTTCCGTTTTGCGAGAGTACGGCTGCAACTTCATCAGTTCCAGTAGTTACACGAATCGCTTCTTGAATAGTACCGGATGAATCTCTACCTCTAAAAACTAGCTCTCCACCGTTAGCTGCGTTTTGCACAAAAAAAGAACCCGTATAGTTAGTAATATACGAGTCGCTTCCATTATGTACCATTCGCATATCAGCGGATGCACCCAGTCTAATTTCGTTGTTGTCCTGCCATTCAGTGTTCGCTGTCACATTCTGATTAGCATCAGACCTAATAAATTGACTTGAATTAAAGCCATCAAGATTATCAGCACTCAACCCTGAGCCACTTCCATCATTGGATGATGTCCACACATCAGCACCATTGACTGTGACTCTATCGGCTTCTATTTGACCGTTTACATTTACACCAAAAGAGGTGGTTCTTAGTCTCTCAGTGCCACCTTGCGATAGCCTTACGCTTACGTTATCTGAACCGACTACCCTTACTGCATCTAATGTAGAGCCTGATGCGTTATCTGCTCTCAAAACTACATCGCCGTTGTTTCGACGGTTATCTATATAGATATTGCCATTATTAAGATTACGTAAATAGAAATTGCTACCATCGTAAAATGCTTCACTATCTGCACCGCTACCAAAACGTACTCTCCGCCCGTCCTGCCATTGAGTGTTGGCATTTACATAATCGTTAACATCGCTGCGTATAAATGATGAGCTTTCGATACCATCTAATTTATCAGCATCTACCGCCTTAGCATTTTTATCGAGTTTCTCGTTGTTTAATTTAGTATAAGCCTGAGTAACTGCTTTTTGGGAGGCATAAAGGGTTGAACTATTACCGGTGTAACTATCAGTAATAGAGTAATTTTGGACTCTGTCTAGACCAACATCATTTTTAGTTGGTAAATTTACTGGCGAAAAAACTCTAGCGCCACTGTCATAAACGCCGTTAGTTCCCGTTACTTGTGTCGCTGACACTGAGGAAGCCGAAACTTGGCCTAAATTCGCTACTCCTGTGGCCGTCACATTGGTTGTGTTCACCGTGGTGGAGTTTACTGTCGTTAAATTACCAGTATCGCCAGAAATTGAATCCACTGACAAAGATGTAATAGTACCGGTTTCGGATTGAACATCATTGAAATTACCTTGTTGACCACTAACCACATTAGCATCAACTTTATTTACCCCAACCAAATCATTCCCCCCAAGGCGAAGATCGGTTTCCATCGTATTTCGAGATGGGTCTCCATTGTCGACTCGAGAAATTACACTATCAAGGATTGCAAGTGTACTTGGAGCACCAAATTGGACAGAGACCACCGAACCGGAAGCACTTCCATTTACAAAATTGCTAATGTAAGTAGCTAAAGATTGGTCAAGTACATCTACAGAAAGGACATAACTATTTCCTACAATTGCCCCTGATATAGAGGTTCCATACATCGTATCGAGAGTGCCATAATAGAAACCGTTTGTTGCCAAGTCAGTAATGTTTGTAGGCCAAACATCATTCTCAGAGAAGTAGTTTAGTGCCCCACCTTTAAGCTCATTTAACTTAATTGCTGTGACTTCTGCAGACTGAAACTGAGCTTCTTTGTTGTCTGCTATTGTGTTCGCTATCTCATTAGATGCGTAAACTTGGCTGTAAAAAGGAATAATCCCTATCCCTAAAATAATTAGCGTTTTTTTGAAATGACTTATTTTTTTCATGTATTTTCCCTAACCAACTTCTGTGCTTTTTGTCTTCAACAAATAGAGCCAGCAAAATAAGTTTGCTCATTTAGCAAAGATTGTTTGAGTGCAGAGTTTCTGGCAGACAATGGTGTTATGTAACGGATTCGATCATTTGTGATGGTTGCGCCTCGTTTTAACAAAAAACTGACTAGCGCTTTATTGGTTGGTACATCAGCTTCAAATACAAAAGCTGGAGAAAAACCGGGTTTTTCTATAGAAATCAAAACCCCCGTTAGACCTGTAAATGTAATTTCTTCAGTCAGAAGGCCTGATAAAACTAAATCTTCTTGTTCTATCTCTCCTAATGCGCAAGTACTTAGGTAGTATGCGGTAGATGTTTTTTGTGCAAGCGTAAATTGCGCCTCTAATTTAGAAATCCCCTGGTTCACACCCGAGGATAAAAGGCGTGGGAGGAATACTGTAGACAGTAATCCCCCCATGATTAAAAACATCACCATATAACCCGCACCGAATCCTTGTTGATGTTTCTTCATCAGCATATTAACGGACTGATACTGTCACTGTTCCAGAGGTGCAGGTGGCTGCTGTATGTACAGCCCACTTTTCAGCGACACGTGCGCAAATATCATCTTGGAGGCCGCTTGACGAGACAATTAACTGATCCACAGTGCTGGTGGCCATACTCCAGTCACCACCATCAAAGTTGGTACCCGAACCATCACCAAAATCTTCAGAGATATACCCTTCGGAACTTAAGTCTTCGATATCGAAGGTTGCAAAACCGTCTGTACGCCCCTCAGCTTTGATTCGCGCTTGTGAGATGATTGTAGTAAATGCATCGTTATACTTTTGCTCTTTACCATTCGCCGCAAGTGGTTCGCTTTTACTGATATTGTATGCGAGCAATCCTAGAGCTAACACGCCTATGATTGCCCACTCGGCTGAGATGTAACCTTTTTGCTTGGTCATTGGTTTAAAGTTTTTCATTGCTATTTCCTCGTTTGTTAAAGATTGTTTTGGTAGCCTGCTAGAGCGTCTAATACTCCACCCAGTCCTAAAAAAACTAGAATTATTCCCAGGAAGAATCCTGTCATTTGGAATTTTGTGATGTACTTGCCATTTTGTAATTTCAAATCTATTTCAGCGTTTTTACTAACCTCTACTAAACCTTTGGCAAATGTTTCGTTATCGACATTTTCAAAGTATCTTCTAAGACGAATCATCTGTGTGTCACTGACTAGTTCCTTTCCGAAATAGTCTTTTTTCTCACTACCAATTCCTGTTCCGCGTATCATTTGCTTAGTGAAATATTGGATATATGGTGGGGAGAAGTTTCCAATTACCTTGAGAGCTTCAATATCTTCTACATCTGCGAGTTTCAGGTATCCAAGTAAACGCAAAAGTCGGATTGACCAAAATTCTCTATAAATTGAGAATGGCCAGACTGTGTCTAACTTTTTTCTAAAATTGCTAAGCCACTTGGTTATATGTAATGAAAGAGAATTAACACCTATATAGTCTTCAATTCGTTTTGCATTTTTTCCAAAGCTACCATTAGGCATCCAATTCGCTTGACCTTGAGCAAACATCCAGAAAACAAAACAAAAAAAGGTTAAGGCTACAGGCCAATAACTACTTAGAATGCTGTAGACGCTTAATGAGAAATTAACTTCTGGAGTGTCGGGTAAAGTTTTCCCAGGCACCATAGGTAGAATGTATCCGCCGACCACATACTGAGCTCCAATACCTAAGCAAAGAACAAATCCAGGCATAGCTAATGAAGTAACCAGATTTCTCTTTAGCATTGCTTCTTGTTCAACCAAATCTACGATGTTAAGCACTGCAGATTTATCACCACTTACCTGTTTGGCTAATTCAAATCCAACGGCAATGATCGGGTCGAAATACTTTGCCATAAGCTTATTAAATCCAAGCCCGGTACTGGAAGCCTTTATCAAGTTGTCAGTTATCTGAACAATGACATGTTTCTTTCCGTAGGTTGCAGCATACTGTTCTCGAGTGCTGGTCAATGCTTCTACCATGCCGATATTAGAGACTAAGTATGAATTTAGCTGCTTGATGAAATCTATTTGTTGCGGTTTTTTAAAGTCAGCCTTGAGCTTCCAATGGAAGAGCGCGTCTTTGAATTTGGATTTCAATTTATTACTAATCATTCGCCAAGCCTCAATTCTGCAGCTCTATCTACATCTACTCGGCCTTCTCTCAATTCAAAAAGGACCTTTTCACTTACAGGCAGGTAACCTTTTTCAAGCTTCAAGTACTTATGCCATTCATCCCACTTTTGGTCATGAATGAATTTTCTGTCTTGACTCTGTACATCAATCATTTCAACAAGTAGTTTTCTGCCGTCTTCCCCTGAGTAATGGCAATGGCTACATCCTTGAGGGCTTCTCAAATAAATACCTTGCAATTCATCTTCATCTACAGCCACATCTTTGAAGAATTGCTTTCTCTTATTATATTCTTCAGGGAAAACTGTTTTCGCCTCCTCAAGTGGTACTTTGCAGCGTGTACAAAGCAATCTTACAAGTGCGAGATAGTTGAGTAGACTTAGACCTTGAGGAGTAGACATGTCGGCAAAAGTCACTCCCAAGTCATTCAAACGTTTGGGAATACCTATTGCCGATGGTGCGTGTGTACTGCTTATTGCTAATAGACCAGTATTACAAACGTCCATTGCAAATTTCGCAGTAAGTGGATCTCGAATTTCTTGAATAAAAACCCCGTCCGGAGCCTGCCGCATGATACTTTTCAGCTGGGCATCAATTCCTATCTTCAAATCCATCGAGTTTTGATGGATATTCACATACTCGTAAGGTTTTTCTATTTCAATCGGGTCTTCAAAAGTCTGGTAGCTTTTATCTTTAGGGAGATTCAACAATACAGCAAAATTAGTAGTCGTCTTTCCAGAACCGGTTCTACCCGCAGTAATTATTGCACCTTGAGCTTTCGACGATTTGCGCTCTAACAGCTCGAGTTCATTTTGAGGGAGGCCTAGTTCGCCTATTTTTCGAGCCTTCTTTTGTATCCGCAGGTTTACCATTAGTTCGCCTGAACGAGATGTTTTTGTTTTTGTGTACCTCACACTGAATTTAGCTAACAAAGCGCCGCGTGTGTCGTAAAGTGGATACTTGAATCCTTTTTCTTGCGGAGTAGTAACTTCATCAAAGGTACCAATAGTTGCCCCGACCCCACCAAGACCATCATAAACAGCAGCGCACATTGCTCGACCAAAAGCATAGTTCTTTAATGGGTAAGTGAGAGATAAGAGCCTTCCATCAACTTTGAATAGTGCGTATGCAGTGTCAGCGCTTTTCGACAAAGTGATGTACACATCTTCAGCTCCCAGTTCATAGACCTTTTGCATTAGATCTTGAAACTGAAGCAAAGTTTTTTCTTGATCATACTCACCAACGCCAGTGTCAACTGAAGTAACTTTTTCGCTTTTATAAGCTTTAATATCTGCAGCTTTTGCTACCAATACACGACGAGTTGGTTTCTTATTTTCTTCTAAAGTACTTGTTAGTTTATAGATGCCATCCCTATTGTTTTGGCCGCTGTAGTCATCAACTACTAACGTCCCACCTTCAAAATAAATAGCCTGAACACCCAATTCATTAGATATTTGCTCGATTAGAGAGATATTCTTGTCCAAGGTGAGAGTACTAAGTTCACCAACTGATTTTAGAGGTTGGTAGAATCCGGTATTTTTATTAGAAAAGCTTATTTCCATGATGAGCTCCTAAAAACAAACCTTTGTAACTAGCCCACCACTTACTCTGGTATCGACAAGAGAAACGCACTCCGAGAGGTCATTTAGTTCGGTTACGCTGTGACCTGCAATCATTACGCCCTCTCTAACACCATCATGTCTCACACCATCAATAGTTAAAGAAACACGAGAAGCATTTGATTTTCCTTTTTTCTCATAGCTTTGGACGATAATTTTAGAGGGCAAAATTTCTTCTACTTTCTCTGTAGCGGGCTTATTCGCGAGTGCTAGAGTTTCACCATCGTCTCGAAGAGTCGCCCCCTCACTAACAGCTTTAACTTTCTGAAGATATTTTTCGCGCTCTAGTAACGCCCTTGCTTCTTCTTCAGCTAACTTTGCTCTTTGAGTTTTCTCTCTCTGTGCTCGTGATGAAAGCCTTAACGCTAGCCATTTAGCTTCCGCCTCGGGGTTTAGCGCGTAGTCATATATTTTGGCAATTGCTAACTGAATTTTGTAATCAGGAGCTGGTACAAACTCAGGTACTTTTTCTGTTTTCTTTTCAGTAGATAAAGGTGGCTTTTTCTCAGTTTTGTTTACCTCGAATTTTTCATCCGCAAATAACGCAGCTATATCGTCAGTTTGTTTATCTTTTTGTACGTATATCGCATACGCAAAAAAACTCCCCCCAAAGGCCAATGCCAACGACAATCCAACAACGAAAACAAATTTCTTGTTTTTCAACTTATTAAGCATTTGTTTCAACTCCTGCTATTTCTAATTTTACTACCGCTTCCCATGCATCCACATATGGATTGATTGCCTTCATTTCTAAATAGCTGAATGAATATGGGAACCCTTTAAGTAACGAGCCAAATGACTCTAAATCTTCTGGGTGGAATATAGGGAAAGTGATTTCGGCCTCACTTATCTGCCACCTAGAGGAGGTCTCACTTTGACTTGGAATAATTGCATAATCGACGTCATCCCAAAGGTCGTCAGTGGCAGAGCTAAGCCAGTTGTGAAATGTACCTACATGAAATCGGCCATATGAATTGTAGATACTCTCTGAATAAATTTTTCTTGCTAAAAATGCTTCACTACCCGAAACATTCAGGTTGTACTTCCCTTTGTGTGCGAACTGCGTTAATTCCGCGACTAGACCATATGTTGATGTCAACACTAAGTATTCTGTTACCTGGCCGTCACCTTCATTAACCACCTTAACCTCAGAGATTTCCCATCCACGAAGTTGCTTTGCAGACATTAATTGTTGGTATACATCTCTGAGAATTGGTTTAGGGCTAACACCTCTTTTCCCGTCGGTGTAGAAGTGTTTCAAACCTAAATAATGGTTTATTACTTTTACTTCTCTGTTCTTGCCATCTGCCACAACTTCAACAGGCTCATCAGCAGGGAAATATAGGTATGAGAAAAATCCAATCACCGATAAAAGTAGTAACCTTTTTAAAGGAAACTTAGAGGTGCTGGTTCTTGCAAGCTCCTTCTCTAATTCGGAAGCTAAGACTGGTTTTAAAGACTTTAATTCTTGAAACCCCTTTTCCCGCTCAATAGATAACGGCAGTTCTATTCCATCTAAGAGAACGGAATTTTCGTCTGCGGCTTCAGCATTGACATTCGAATAAAAGGGGGTCGAGGATAATTCGGATGGGTATAGTGAACAAAACCTTCTAAGCCTTTCAATGTCGTTTGAATCACTATCAGTAATAGAAAACTCAAATTCATCTATAAAGTTTCCATTGAACGTCGCGAAAAAATACACTTTTTCATCTTTCTTATAGACGACTATCGCATCTCGCCCATCGAAGTGCTCAAGAAGTGCAGGAGCAAATAAGGTGGAATTCTCTTCCGAGGCAAAAATGACTACCCCTGCGTCGTTTCTGTAGAAAGCACCATGTTCGAGCTGTAAGCTCTTCAAGTCTTCTAGATGCTCTCGTATGGCACTTGCACTTGCGGCAAGAACTGAAACCGTCTTAGTAGCTTTCAAGGCGTTCATATGTAGACAGCCTCTACAATCATGACGATCTCAACTTCTGAGTTTGTAGAACTCCGTGTAATACCAGAAACACCATTTAGAGATGTTATGCTTTGAACTTCATTAACCGTAAACCCACCTACTAGGACAGGCTTGCCCGGTCTAACAAGAACCATCGAAGAAAATTCACGGTCGCTAATTTCAGGAGATTCGACTTCTTCACCTTCATCACCGCGCGAACGAATATCAATTAGAGACGAAAGGCTTGTTGATATATAAATGACCACATCGCTAGGTCCGATGTTTGGTTTAATGAAGAGCGCTCTTCCTGACTCAACCACATCTTGTTCGACTGATGATGTGACACCGACTTCAGCTGTGGTTCCTAGTGGCCTATCAGATATAAATGACCGCTTGTTTATATCAGTGATTTTTGCAATACGATGGTTGAATGCAACTCCACGTAAAGTTGCTTTGTCTAGGATAGTTCCCTGTTTTTGCAGAGCCGTTAATGCTAGGTTTGTACCTGAGGTATGTGTAAGGGTCGCCGTACCTCGACTAGATAACCCACCAATGATGCTTTCGGATAAATTAGAGGCTGTTGTTAGTCCAAGGTCTGAACTACCGACAACATTATCAAGAACTGCGAAATCTAAGCTGAAAGCTGTATCTTCAGTAACCTCTATAGCTGCCAAAGTCACATCAACTCTTACTTGTCTTAGTTCGCGCTCTGTTTTTTCAGTGATAAACTTTTCAACCTTGTTCATCTGGAACGGTAGCGCTCTAACAAGCAATGAGTTATCGCTTCTTAGTTCTTTAACTACTGCCCCCCCTTCACACTTATCTAGTTGAGATAATTGAAAGTTCATATCACTTTCTAGAGCTTGTTGAACATGGCTTCTCTCACCAGATTCACCACCTGATGAGCCGATGTTCAATGAAGACTTATCACCTTCTTCTCTACAGCCAAGTACAGTTTCTACGCCTGCCTTGAAATCTTCTAGTGGATCGTAACTTCCACTTAAATTGCTAAATTCGTCACCATTGGACTTTACAGCTTCCGCAGCTGCAAACCCATTAGAAGAGTTATTGTTACTTTGAGATTGCTCTTCCTTTTTACCAATTGCAAAATCATAGTTACCTGAAATATTTCTAATTGGAAATACACGCTCTACATATTTACTGAACGTAACCAGGTTTTCTTTCACATCTAATTGGTACCCTGTAGCTGATGCAATCGCTTCTAGGTAACCACCTAAAGTTTTATGCGTTCCGTAAAGAGACACATCTAGACTTCTCACTACTCCAGGTAAATATTTAACCCTAATATCTCTGCTCTCAATTAGCTCCGAAATAACATCTTCCAACGCCCTATTTTTTACTTTGATGCTCTTTGGCGTTTTATACCATCCGGGCAGTTGAGACTCTTTTAGAGTTAGAACTGGCACATACATAGATGAAAAGGTATGTACATTTGGCGATGAATCTACCTGATCTCTTCTAGCCTTAGCCAAAAGCATTTCGGATTTATTTGCTTCTTCTGCTTCGTTTGGTTTGGTGAGTACTGAACAACCTGCAATACCAGCGATAACAGAAAGGGTTAGTAATAATTTAGGAGTGTTCATTAGCGTCTTACCCCAGAAAAGTATCTGCTGAACTCTGGGTCATTTCTGTAAAAAACAGCGTGGACGTTATTCGTAAAGCTTCCATATTGAACCGAATTATTGTCAACAAAATAAGGTTCAACAATTTGTTGAAAGACAAGGTCTTTATTTCTTTCAACAATGCAAGTATTTGCAGGTACTACGTGATCGCCTATGCGGCTTATTAAACCCTGATTATTGGGATAAAAGGAATCGACCAACCTCTCTAAGTTTTCTATTAGCGCCCCCTTCTTAAGGTAGAAACCGAAGTAACCACGCTCTTCATTTACAAAATAAAGTTCGTCTTCCTTTCTTGTTTCACACCAATCCCCAGGGTGCGGCTCTTCAACTACAACCTCAATTATGGTTTCCACTTCTTTAGGTTGAATAGAAGTGCTTTTCTGACTAGCTATGTTCTTAGAGGTTAAACCTTGCTCTTTTTCATTTGGGGCTTTTAATATGGCTTCTGGCTCTGAAGTACCTGTCTGGTCATTGATAGGACTGATAGCCTCAATCATTTCTGCTTTACATTGTGTGATGAAAGCGTCCGCTGATTTGGCGAGGGCGCCCGACGACGCCATACCTATAAGTACAGCGATTGAGACAACAGTTTTATTCATGTGTATTTTCATCCAACGTTTTGTATTGGAATCAAATATACTGGGGAGGTGAATTTGAAAAAATCGTTTTCCCGACTTATTCAATGTTTGTCAGAAAAGTCATCCAAAATGCTTTTTCTTAGACTGGTTGTTCAATAACTCTGTCAAGCCACTCATAAAAAGAAGTGAATTCGCTACACATCACTTCCCAAAAAGGTAACATTTCATCGAACCGGCTACTTGGCTCTTCTACTTCTCTGACTTCTGCCATCAGTTGATCAGAAAATTTCACTTTTGATAACTTGCAACTTTCGTGAAGAGTTAAACTAAGCCTTTCTAGAAAGGAGATACCTAAAGAGCTACATTTTTTGCCGTGATTTATGAGGACTTGTATCTCATCTGAGTGAAGGTCTTGTTTGGTTAATCGAGCTCTTGCTGATTGCTCTGAAGTTAAATAAGTGCTGTCCTCAAGTGATATTTCACTAGGTAAGTTTTCAGTCGGCTTATACAGCCATTGTGTAAGGTGTAGCCCTACCCCATGTGGATTGAAGTTAGACATTGAAAAAGACTCAATCCCTTTCCTCATTAAGTTAGTAAAAACTTTTTGATATTTTGCTTTGTCATTGGATAGATAAATATTTTTTGAGTATGTGTCTACAATTACATTTAGGTAGTCCTCGTCTGGCTGAACCTCTGTAAGTAATTCTAGATATACTTTAGCCCTAAGCTCTTCCTCCTCTTCTTGTGTTAGCTTGGCCTTACCCATTTTAAAGTTGTTTTCATTGGTTATAATTTTTAGATCATTAAACCTCCTATTTAGTAGGCTTTTTTTGATATTTTTCTTTTGGAACGTCAGGCTAAGTAATATCCATCCGTCTATTGAATGGATATATTGTTCATCATTCTCAAAGCCAACTATGCTTGAAAAGCCGAAAGCTTCTTTTTGAGAAGCTTTGATCGGAACATGTTTGAGTTGTGGAATGAAATCAAGGAGTGAATCAATCCGGGTTTGTCGGAGGCTAATTATCTTGAGAGAATTAGCCAATGAACAAAAGAGTAACTTATTCCCCA